>JAYUXG010000115.1:0-4942 GCA_043753125.1 Saprospirales bacterium
ATGACCAGCAGGTCCAGGCTCTGGATCAGGCGTATTTTTTCGCCCGAAAACCGCCGTTGCCGAGTAGCGTCCTGCGCACTGCCCGGCAAAAAAGGCCCAAACGGCAACTGAAAAAAAGAATGGATGGTCATGCCCCCGGCGTTGATGGCCGCCACCCCGGTGGGGGCCACCACTACCATGCGCTTGGGCGATTCCTGCTTGATCTGGTGCAAAAAAGTGGTTTTGCCAGTGCCAGCCTTACCGGTCAGGAAGATATTCTTGTGCGTGTTGCGCACGTAGTCGAAGGCGAGTTCGAGCTGGGGGTTCGATTGGAAGGACACGGGGTTAGAAGAATGAGGAGCGATGAATAATAAGCGATACCCTGCCTTCGGCCAGGACGGGTGAATAGGCGAAAGTACGGGAATGCTTTCGTTTTTCAGCAAACAATAATGCTGGATAGGCTGTAACTTTGCAGACTTTCACTTTATGATGGCTCAACATATTTACAGCGTTGTAGAACTAATTATTGTGTTATGGACAAGATAGATCATTATCGAAACATCATCCGTCAGGTGCTGCAACCTTATAGAGTAGTTCGCTACGCTGGATCGCCCAATCTTCAAAACCAACTTATTTTTGACAATGAAAACGAACATTACCTCGTCATGACTGTTGGTTGGGATGGCGAAACGCCAGTGCGGGACTGTGTTTTTCATCTTGACATAGTGGATGGGAAAGTTTGGATACAAGAAGATAATCCAGACTCTGATATTGCCTCTATGCTTATGGATGCAGGCATTCCCAAATCTGACATCGTGCTGGGCTTCCAATCTCCGGCCATACGGCGGTTTACCTCCTTTGCATCGGGTTAAAGGCTATAACTTTTTATCTAATGTGACTGTTTTTAAAAATTCAGGCTTTCCGAGGTGTTGGAACAACCTCTAGACATTGGCAGCCTTGGACCTCCTCCCTGCCGCCAAAATGTGCTGCACAATCTGCCGTGCGTGAATGCGCGAGTTCTCGATGAACCACACGTGGGTGTCCATACCGCCGCAGACGACGCCGGCCAGGTAGATGCCAGGCAGGTTGCTTTCTTGGGTGGCCGGGTCGTAAGTAGGATGAAATCTGCCATCGGTGGAGAGCTCGATGCCGATTTTTTGCAGGAAAGCGAAATTGGGTTGGTAGCCCGTGGCGGCGATGACGAAATCGTTGGCCAAGGTGACGAGGCCGTCGGGCGTTTCGATGTCCACTTCCAGCGGGCGAATGGCCTGGAGCGAAGAGTGGAAATAGGCCCGGATACTGCCTTCCTCGATGCGGTTGACGATGTCGGGGCGTACCCAGTATTTTACCCGCTGCCCGACTTCCGCCGTGCGGATGACCATCGTCACCTCGGCCCCTTTGCGGTAGGTTTCCAGGGCTGCATCCACCGCCGAATTATTGGCACCCACGACCACCACTTTTTGCCGGTAGTAGAAATGTGGCTCCGCGTAGTAGTGGGTCACCTTGGGCAGGTCTTCGCCCGGAATGCCGAGCCGCACCGGCAGGTCGTAAAAGCCGGTGGCCAGTACGATATTGGCTGCGTGGTAAGTTTCTTTGGAGGTGGTAACGCAATAAGTGTTCGTATTTGGCTCTCTTTCAACGGTTTGTACTATCTCAAATAGCCGCACGTGCAGGTGCCGCGAGTCCGCCACGCGACGGTAGTACTCCAGGGCCTCATTGCGGGTGGGTTTGACACTATTGGAGACGAAGGGTACTTCGCCGATTTCCAGCCGGTCAGAGGTGGAAAAGAAAGTCATGTTGGCCGGGTAGTGGTACAACGAGTTGACCAGCGTCCCTTTTTCCAGGATGACGTAGCGCAGGCCCGCTTGTTCGGCTTCCAGCCCACAGGCCAGCCCGATGGGGCCGCCGCCGATGATGAGCAGGTCGTAGTGGGCCATTTTGAAAATGAATTTTGGAAAAAAGGCAAAGGTATTGGTTGTTCATGGCAACTGCATATCATAGCTTGCGAAACGGAGTGGCAGCACGGACGAAGCGGGGGCCGTTACTCTTTCCGCCGCCGAGTACCATCGGTCTCCAAATGGTCACCACAATGCCCAATGACGATCAACTGGTCCTCTCGGTCTACATGGAAGTGTA
Source organism: Saprospirales bacterium (assembly GCA_043753125.1). GTDB lineage: Bacteria > Bacteroidota > Bacteroidia > Chitinophagales > Saprospiraceae > M3007. The sequence goes on from JAYUXG010000115.1 coordinate 2,116, forward strand.
CGCGCAAATGCCGCCCACCTTTATCAATCTTGGCGTGGGGCAGCATATCCACTTCGCGGCCTTTATAGATGCGTAGCCGTTGGGCCATCAGTCGATCGTTGAGCTTAGTATGCTTGCCTTCGGTGAAGGTCACTTCGTAGCCACTACGTGCTTTGAACTCATTTTGAAGGGTCGTCAGGTCGGCCTGCTCTATAAAGCGAAGTTCCCAGAGCGTGGTGGCCATGTGCCAAAGGAGGCTCCAGGCACCATTCAGGTCGTCGTATTCGGTATCCCCGGCGGAGGCCCGCGCTTCTGGCAGGAACAACAAGCGGGCACTTTGCAGCTCCGAAATAATGGCTACCAGCTCGCCCAGGGAAGTGGGCAGCTTGGCGAGGTGCTGCACGGCCAACTGCTGCCGCTGATACTGCTGCCGCCTTTTGTCGTGTACGGTCATCATTTCCCCCAATTGTTTCTTGTCGAATTCCAGGTGCCGGATCCTGTCGGCCAACTCCTCGCTCTCGTCTTCCGAGAAAGCCAATTCCTCCTCCTTTTTTTTCACTTGCGCCGCCCATTGTTCCTTTTCGCCCTGTAGCAGGCTGACCTCATTTTCCAGCAGTTTTACGTACTCTTCTTTGTCAGTGGCCAACGCGCGCAGCTCTCCCAGCTGGCGCAGGCGCACGGCCTTTTCCTTGTGAAAAATATCTTCGCGAAAAGCCACGAAATCACTGAACGGCTGGTCACGGCGGCGTTGCAGCCCCTTGAACAGCACATCTTCCAAATCGTGGATGCGCTCGTACTCGTGGAAATAAAAATAGCGGTGCCGCTTGGAGTCCAGCGGATCGTGGAGGTTCAGGCCGGGCTGATAGATGCGGATGGCGTTGCGCGGACAATAATAAGTCCCGTACCAGATGGGGAAATGATGGCGCAGCTCCTGGTCAAAGGCTGGTTGGTCGTAATAATAGATGTTGGCGTTGGCGATCAACAGCTGCGATAGGTAGGGCAGGTCCAGTTCGATGGCGGACGGGCCGTCTGCATAAGACACCGCGACCACAGTCTTGCGCCCCGGGTCGGTGAGCATCTTCACCAACGTCTCGGCATGACCAGTGAAAAGGGGCTGGGGGAAGGAATACAGCGGGCGTTCGTTCAGGTGGATACGGCAGTCCGGCAGCTCGAACAGATAGGTCAAAACGCCCGGTACTTCGGGCAATGGGGGCGGTGGCTCTGGGCCAAAATGCCCGGGGATGAGGCAATGCGAATAGGTAACTACCACGTCGAAACGGGACACTTCCACGCTGGTAATACCAATGTTGACTTGCCATTCGCGCTGACGGTACTCGCGGTCGCGGTAACAATGGCGAAACGTCCAGTAACGCGGGGGCAACTCTAAGGCAGCCCCAGCCCGCAGGGTTTTGGTCTCTACAGACACATCGACCAAGCCGGACTGCCATTCGCCGCCATTGAAGAGCCAAGGCTTGATAAGGAATTGCTTGTTGGAGCGGGTATCGGCATATTTGTCGTACAGCCATCCGCCCACCGTTTTGATGACCTGCGACCAAAATAATTGACCAGGTGCCGGGTCATCCGGTTCGATGCTGAAAAAAGATTTATAGTGGAGGCGGAAGTCCTTCATGAGGCGTAGGGCATAGGAGAATAGGGTAGGGACGTTCAATAAAATTGCCAAAGGGTTGGTTTTCCAATTCTCAATACCGTATTCCCCAAAAAGGCGGTTCCTCAGCTTTGCGTTTTTCGGCCATATGCTTGCGCAACAGGTCGTCATAAGCCGCCTCGTTGATCTTCTTGCCCTTTGTTTTTTTGGGCGCGTCCAGTTCTGTCGTCAGTTTCTTGAGCTCTATCTTGTCGGCGGTGATCAGCATGCCGCCGTCGTTTACGTCGGCTTCCAGGATGAGGCCGGGCAACCCGCCCAGTCGCTCCGGTCCGGCTGGCACCGGGATGTCCAGCGCAAACCATACGGTGATCTTCTGCTTTTTAAGCGTATCTTCCTGATAGGCATTCATACAGATGTGACCGGCTACCTCCTTCATGTCGTTCATAATCTTCCAGTTGGGGGCCGCCAACGTATCATCGATGAGATAGACTTTGCCGAGCATTTGGATCACATCGTGCAGGCTGTTGGTCGCAAAATCGCGCTGGATGGTGTACGCGTCCTTGCGCCAGGAGTAGCCCTCGTCGTCGGCCTCGGCACGCTCGTCCGAATCCTCGTACTTGGTGCGGGTTGGGCTGAAATGCAGGTTAGCGTACTGTTTCCATTCCGAACGGTTGCCCCACATATAACTGATGCGCTCGCGCCGCTGTTTGCTGATGTAGTCCACGGCGGCCATTTTTTTAGTCCAATTGTGGACGATGAGGTAGCGTACTGTGCCTTCCAGTGCCTGGCCGTGGGCCATTAGAGTGGACCAACAGAAAACTAGTAGTAGGGCTTGTTTTTTAAAGAAATTGTGCATGGGAATTGGTTATAGTCAGTTGATAATGGTTTGTGAAGGTTGATAATGTAGCGCGTATAATTCATCATTCATAATTAACTACCACCAATCATTCTTTTTAATCTTGTTCTCATAGCCGCGCACATTGTAGCTCACGCTCAACATATAATAACGGGCCAGGGTGTTGGCAATATTGCGGGTCACAAAGTTCTGCGAACCAGTTTGGATGATACTCACCTGGCGATTCAGCAAGTCGAAAGCCGCCAAGCGCAGCTCCACGCGGTTGCTCTTGCCTACTAAACAACGCACCGAGCCGTTCCAGAGCGGCACATCGCGGTTGAACCCGAAGCGGTTGTTGCGATAGACGGCGTAGTTGAAATTGCTTTCCAAAAAGAATTTGTCTGCGA
>JAYUXG010000116.1:0-11830 GCA_043753125.1 Saprospirales bacterium
CCCTGCTTTAAAGTATTTTTTCTCTCCGTCCGTCTTCCTCTTTGTAAGGCATTTTGAAATAACACTTTGCCGCTTTAGTTTCTCACCATTTCCTCACCCTCTCATGTCTCTTCTTATGCGTCCCGCTAAATTTTTCTTTGCCTTGCTCTTTGCCGGGGTATTTCTGGTCACTTTAATGAAAGTGCTGTTTTTTGGCCTGGTTGCCGCTGCCATATTCGGTAGTATTTTCTTTCTGGGCCGTGCTTTTCGCCGCTTTGGTGGCCGTGGCTATGGTCGGCATGGCTACCTCCCTTACGAAAAAGCTCCTTGGCAGCAACCTTTTCTACAGCAGGACCAATCCCCGTATGCCCAACCCCTTGACCCCAATTGGCAGCCGCGCCAACGCGCCACGCCGCTGGGCCGCCGGATTGAAGTGCTTTAACAAGGGATTTGTGAGGGTTTATGAAAGTTGATAAATATTGATAAAAAATCGACGATCAATCATTTACATCAACCGTAATAAACCTTTATCAACCCTTAGGAGCTCTTTTCTCACCATTCATCACCATCAAGAATATGTATCACGGAAATCAATCCCGCGCAGAGCGCGGTCAATGGCGCGGCTGCGGTGCCTGGAAACAAGCAGCACAACAATATGGTCACGGTAGCCACGCAGGACGCTGGGGCACTTTCAGGGTGCTAGTCAACGTCCGCGAAACGGCAGACTTCTACGAACTCTTCGTGTTTGCGCCTGGCCTGACCAAAGATGCTTTTACGCTCAGCGTCAGCAATGATGTATTGACCATCACCAGCGTAGCAGGCCACGACGAAGCGGCTGACCGGACCAAATGGCTCCACCAAGAGTACCAGCGTGGTGGCTTCGAGCACCAGTTTCAACTAAACAGTAAGGTGGACACCGATAGCATCACGGCGCGCTACACGGATGGCGTGTTGGAAGTAATGTTGCCCAAAGTGCCGGGCGCGGCAGCCCAGGAGATCGCAGTAGCGTAACATTCGGTTCTTGGCTGGCCGCTTATAAGCCAAGGATCGCTGGCTAAAAGTTGGCCCTACATATTCTGGAAAATCTGTTTGGGCGACCAAGCAGATTTTTCTTTTTTATTGAGATTGCCTTCGATTATCTTTGTCGCCACCACGTAGTGCATCCATACACCTATTCTAAATCCCCTTAAATCTGTTATAAATCAACCTACTATGAAACGTCGCGACTTACTCAAAGGCATTGGCCTCACTTCGCTCGGCTTGGCGGGCCTCAGTCCGCAAATCAGGGCCGCCGAGATGCTGGCCCCGGGACTGTTGCCGGACGCACTGGAAGATTTTAAAAAAGACCCGGTGTTCGAGCAGTTTGGTCGCACGGAGTATGAGAAGATGCGCGATGCCAAACTGTTTGCCGAGCAATTTTTCAACAAGCACGAACTAAAAACCATCACCACGCTGGTGGATATTATTATCCCGCGCGATGCCATGTCCGGCAGTGCCTCCGAGGCTGGCGTCCCGGCCTTTATCGAGTTCATGGCCAAGGACAAACCGGAATTACAAACGCCCCTGCGCGGTGGTTTGGCCTGGCTGGATATGCAGTCGAAGCGGCGTTTTGAAAAGGTTTTTATAGATATCACTGACCCACAACGTTTGCAGATCGTAGAAGATATTGCTTATCCCGAGCGCAAAAAGCCGGGTATGAGCCAAGGCGTTTCGTTTTTTAGCCTGATGCGCAACCTGACTGCTTCGGGCTTCTGGTCGAGCCAAATCGGCATCCGTGATCTCGGCTATGCGGGCAACGTGCCTAATCAATGGGACGGCCCGCCCGCCGAGGTGATAAAGCAGTATGGCTTGGAGGGTTGGGGCTGATTTTTGAGGAGGATTTGAAGATTAGGGCTCTTGCGAAAGTGGCGGTGTCATGTCGAGCGTAGCCGAGGCATCTGATTATTTTTCGGCCTTTGGCTTCGGATGTTTCGGCTACGCTCGACATGACACAACCTTGAGTAGCTTTCGCAAGAAGTCTATTGAAACAAACTAATAAAATTTTGGGTTCATGTTTCCAATTTACTGATAATGTTAGAGGATGATCAGTTTACCCTGGCTTACTTAAGGAAAGGCAACCACGAAGTGGTGGAACATGAATAGCCCCCGATTTCATCGGGGGCCATTCGTATTTGACCCTTTCAGGGCCCAATTCTTACGATCAGATTTTAGTAAGAAAGGAATATGAGCCAAATTTTGGGTGTCTGAGTGCTATGGCATCAGATAGTCAAATACTTACATCTTCAAAATCGCTCATCGCCAAAAACACCCCGTTCGTCCACCCGAACCCGTCCTGGTTGGGGTACTCGCCACCCCCACCGACTCCTCCCTCCCCGAAGACATTGTATTTCTCCATCATTTTGCCGGTTTCGCGGTACACCCGTGCATTGGTGCGCACCCAGCATACGCGTACTTGTTCCGCCAATTCATCCAGCCCATACCGCTGCAAACCCGCGTAGGCTATCCATTGCAGCGGTGCCCAACCGTTGGGGGCATCCCACTGCTGGCCGGTGCGCACAAGGGTAGTGGTTAAGCCGCCCGTTTGCAGGAATTTTGCTGCCAATTCGGAGGCCACTTGCGCGGCTTCGGCGGGCGTGGCCAAGCCAAAAAACAGGGGAAAAGTCGCGGCCAACGTTTGGTGCGGGGTAGCGGCGTTTGCTCGAAAATCGTAGTCAAAATAAAAGCCGTCGTGCCAATGAAACTGCCGGATAGCAGCGGCGCGACGCTTGGCCAGGGCTTGGTATTTTTCCACCGCTGGTTGATCTGCCATTGATTCGGCAGCGGCGGCCAGCGTTTTTTCCAGCTGCCACAGCAGGCAGTTCAAATCCACCGGCACAATATCCGTGGTATGGATGCTGGCGAAAGAGGTGCTATCGCCAAACCAGCGGCTACTAAAATCCCAACCCGACTCGGCGGCGGCCCGCAGGTGCCGGTACATTTCTGCCCATGGTCGGCCCGAAGCGTGGGCCAATTCCACGTCCTCCTGGTACGATTCCGGGCGCGGGGTGTCGTGTTCGTCCCAATAGCGATTCAGGATGGCACCGTTGGGCAACCGCACTACGCGTTGCTCCGCCATATCTGCGGCACTTAGGTTTTCTGCGCCCCGCATCCAGAATTGATACTCCCGTTCCAATTGCGGGCGATATTTTTTCAACATCTCCTGGCCTTTTATTTCTCCCAACAGATTGACCATCAAGGAGAAGAACGGTGGCTGCGACCTGCCGACATAATAAGCGCGGTTGCCATTGGGGATGTAACCTACGTGGTCGATGAGGTGCGCGAAATTGTCCACCATAGATTGGATGAGCTCCGTTCGCCCGGATTTTTGCAGGCCCAACATCGTGAAGTAACTGTCCCAGTAATAAACCTCGCGGAAACGCCCGCCCGGCACCACGTACGGATGCGGCAGTGGCAGTAGCGAGCTGACCTCTTCGTCCGGTCGGCGGGTCAGTACGTCCCACAAGGCCCCGATGTGTTGCTCCACCGTCTGGGTGGGGTCGCTGTGGAAGTCGCTGGTGGGCATTTTAGGCAGCTCGAAATGAGCCAGCACGAATTGCCGCAGGTCAAAACCCGGCTGGCGTTTTTCGGCGTAATACTGTCGGTTTATCTCTGCCAAATCCTCTTTGGGCAGGCAATCGGGGAAAGTTTTGCCGTCGGAGAAAACGGATTGCAGCTGTACCGCTTCGAAGAGCGTGTCGAGTTCGTGGATGTAGGCCATGAATGTGCTAATATGCTAATTAAACCACTACCGGCTTTGTTTGCAACCGATTGAAAAAGAACAGGCACACCAGCAAGATGGTCATCGGTACCAACGAAAAATAAAAGGCCGTCTCGCCGCCGTAGTGCTGAAAAATCTGGCCGGTGATGATGGACCCCGTGGTGCCGCCCAAGGCCGAGAAAATGACGATCAAGCCCGCCATCACGGCATGGCGATTGATCGGCAAAGTACTCAGGATTACCGAGTTGATAGCCGGATAGATCGGCGCGATAAACAGCCCGATCAGCGGGAAAATATAGACCGCAAAAGGAGCGTCGCCCCAGCCAGTGATGGGTTGGGTGGCTGCCTGCCGGGCTAACGGAATGGCAAACAGCACTAATGCGCCCGCACAGACCAGACAGCCCACCAGCACCATAAACCAATGCACCCGCCGCAGCACAATGCCGGCCAGAAAACGACCCACTGCCGTGGATGCCGCTAAAATGCTGGCCATTTCGATGCTGAGGCTGGTTGGCAGATGCAGCACTTTGTTGTTGAAAGTCGGCAACCAACTCATGATGCTTTGCTCGATGAGCACATAGATGAAAACGCTGGCCACAAACACCAGCACCACTGGTAACACCGCTAGCCTGAACATTTCCGCGAAATCTTCGGACAGAGGCTTGGCGGCTGGGGGCTTCACGGCCGACTCGTCCAGCCGGGTAGTCCAAAGCAACACAAAAGCTAGCCCGGCGATGGCGGCGAGAAAATAATACACCCGTAGCCAAGCCGTGGAAGTCGGGTTGGCATCATCCACCACCGCGCCAAAAATGAAACTGCCCGTCAGGATGCCAACCATGAAAAATGACTCGATAAAGTTCATGAAACTGGCGTGTTCCTTGGCATCGGTAGTGATCAAGCCAATGGTGGCATAGACCGACATTTTGATCAACGCAAAACTAACTCCTACCACCGCGAACAGCAATTTAGTCATGGCAAAGCCAGGCAAAGAAGGCATGAGCAGACAGGCCCCGGTGACAAAGGCCAGCGCGATGAGCATCGAATTCTTGTAACCGATGCGGACAATGTAGGAAGCCAGCAGGAAGGATGCCGCCGCAATGCTGAGGTCTTTGAACGCTTCCAGGATGCTCGCCGCGCCTTCGGCGATACTAAAATTACGCTGTACCTGCAGGATGACCGAACCGACGCTGTTAAGCAGGATGGCGAAGACAAAATAATTGAGGAATAGGGAGAGCTTGATCTTCCAGTTGGACATAAGTGCGGTGGTTGATGCTCCGTTGGCAGGAAAAAGAGTACGGCGTCTTCACGGCCTTGGGCCGGGCAAATGTAGAAAAAGGAAATGGTGCGCAGCGTATACTGGGGATTGGGGTTTTTGCGAAATTTTATGCGGACAAGGGTGCCCATTCAAAAATATGCAACTCCGTCACCACCACCATCTCCCTACCATAGCCCCTACCATAGTCACATTGCCCAAAAACAACATCCCAAAGGCCACTGGCACTATAAAACGGCTATAAGGCACCAACCATTTATTATTGACCGCCAATACCAACACCGGCGCAATCGGCACGAAGTAGCGCCCCTGTAAATTGGTCAATTCTCCAGCACCTACTGGACACCACAGGGCGTACATGGCAATGGAAAACAATCCCACAAACAAGAGGGTAACCAACAAAGCCCAACCTCGTTGCTGGCGCGTCCAACTGCCCGTTTCGCAGCAGAGCAGGCCCAAAATGGCTACCCAGAGGGCCACTATCCAGCCCGTGGGCAAGTAGTTCTTTCCCCAACCGAATTTCCCGACGAAGTGTGCCAGCGTACTGGGCAAGGCCCGGCCATAAGATTGGGCAGCTACTTGTAAGAAGGTAAAAGGCTGCGCAGCCACAAAGTGCAGTTGGGCCGTTGGCCGGACGCCCTCGTTCAGCGTCTGTGTATCGCGGTAATGTGGGTCATAAGCATCATAGGAAATAAACCAATGCTGGGCCAATATCCCCCAACCGACGGCTGCTACCACACCCAATGCGAGCAGTGTAGCGAAGTAGCGGCGATTTTTTTGGTGCAATCCATACAGCAGACCCAGTGGCAGCGTCACCACCTTGGCGGCACAAACGGCCGCGAAAGCAACGATTGTCCACCACCTGCTGCGCACAGCCGGTTGGCAAAAACCGGCAAACAGCCACCAACACAGTCCATTGGTCAGCACGTCTGCATTGGCGGAAGCGGCCACCACCAGCGAAGCGGGCAGCAGGGCCAGTGCTGCCACCGGGCGATGCAATGCAGGCAGAGTATGCAGGGCTGCGCCGATCAACAGCACCCAGACCAACAGGTTGGCCAGCCGGGCGGCATAGAGCAGGACCAGCGGCCCGGCACCCAACGGGCGCAATAGGGCTATTGCCGCTGCCTGCGGCAGATAAGCCGTCGGTGCATAGACGGCAGTATTGGCGAAATCGAGGAAAGTACGGTGATCGGGCCGCAATGGGATGGCTTGGCTGCTTTCTAGCAGCCCGGGCCGCAGGCGGGCCTGGTGGTCGTTTTTCAAATAAGCAAATGAATCGGCCACTGCTTGCAGGCTGGTAGGCAGATAGCCGCCCAGACGTCGATTTTCTATTTTTTCGGGAAATAGCCGCCCTTCGCTGACTTGGTAGGCCCGTAAAAAATGATTGGGCTCGTCGGGCGACTGAAACGGCGGGGTCAGTCCGATGAAAAGGCCACCGAACAATAGTGCCATCACCATAATCGCTACCCCTCGCCGGTTTTTGAAACCGGTGAGGGGTAAGAAAAAAAACGAATTCACCGGGCCAAACTATCTATCTGCACTTCGATGCGCCCCGAATCGCTGGTCACCTGTGGAGCGGTCGGCGGCATAGCAGGCGGGACCGGCTGCATACTTTTGAGCAAAAAAACCAGTGACGCCACTACGACAATGGCCAAAAGAATAATGTTGCGGACAGGAAAAGGTTGCGGAGCCTGGCGTTGGAACATAGAAGCAGTTTACGAGTGTAAGTGGCGCGAAATTAACGCGGTCTTGGCAGTTGGCGTGGCTGCTTTTGCTACTTTTGCCCAAAATATTGCTGAAAACCATGCGCCGCATCCTCTATCTCGTGCTTTTTACAGTTCTGGTGCTGCCCTTTGCCTGTATGCCTCCCGAGGCGGGCGACCAGACCACCAAAAAAGGGATTGGCGACCTTGATATGCGCGATCCCCAGGTGCAGCACCTCTTCGATCTGCGGGATCGCCGCCAGGTGGACTCGCTACGCCAATATTTGACCTCCCCCAACGCGACCCTGCGCTACATCGCCGCGCTGTCTTTCGCCTCGGGGCGCGACTCTGTTTCCATCCAAGCTCTTACCCCTTGCCTGCGTGATGCAATAGAGGAAGTGCGCATTGCCGCCGCGTTTTCATTGGGCCAGATCGGTACAGCGGCCTGTGAAAAACCACTGCTCGAGGCCTTTGATGCCCGCGACTCGCTATCGCAACACCAGCGTTTCAACGCGGTGGTGCTGGAAGCCATTGGCAAGTGCGGTTCACTGGCCAACTTGAAGCACATCGCTGCTATTACGACCTATCAACAGACCGATACGCTACTGCTGGAAGGCCAATGCCGCTCCATTTACCGCTTTGGCCAGCGTAACCTCGTCGACCCGACGGCTACGGTCCGAATGGTGGCCATCGTCGCCAATGAACAGATGCCAGCCCCCGCCCGGCTGATGGCCGCTAACTATCTGGCCCGCACCAAAGACCTTTTGCCGGACAGTACCCAGGCGGTGCAAATGGCCGTTGCTTTGGTACGCGCCGCCAACAGTCCCGACATCCGGCTGGCACTGGCCACGGGATTGGGCAAGTCCAAGACCGGCCCAGCCTTCGGCATTCTCTCCAAAGTGATCAACACCGAGCAAGATTGGCGTGTTAAATGCAACATTATCAATGCTTTGGCCAAATTCAACTATGACACGGTACGCTCGCTGGTGTTTCCCCGCCTGTTCGATGCCAACCCGCACGTGGCCCGCGTGGCCGCCGGGTTTTTCATTGCCAACGGCCAGGCCAAAGATGGCGACTACTATTGGCGCGTGGCCCGCGACAACGCCAACCTGCCCTGGCCGGTGCAGATCGCGCTGTTCCACGCCTCCAACAAATGGTTGTCCGGCAAAACCGAGCCGGAGTCGAAGGACTTCGTGAATTACCGGCTGCGCGAAATGTTCGTGCAGTCCAAAAGCCCTTACGACCGCGCGGCCTGCTTGACCGCCCTGGCCGAATTCGGGTGGCAGTATCGCTGGATACACGACAAAGGTGTTGGCGATGCGCACCCTGCCGTAAAGACCGCCGCTGCCGAGGCACTGGTGGCCATTGCGCAAAAGCCCAGTTTTTATGCTTTTTTTGGCGAAGCCGCCAAGGGGGTGCGCCGCGAACTCTATTATTATTTCCGCGCGGCGGTGGCCACTACCGATGCGGGGCTGGTCGCCTCCGTCGCGCCGGGGCTGCGTGTCCCCAGCCTGAACTACCGCACCCTGCGCGATTCAGTGCGGGTCTTTGAGCTTCAAAAAACACTGGGCAAGCTAAAGATGCCGCGCGATGTGGAGGCGTATATTGCTCTCAATGAGACAATTGCCTATTTCTTGGAAACGCCGGTTCCAACTGTCCCCAAGCTTCCTTTCAACCACCCGATCGATTGGGAACGACTGAAACTGGTCAGCCAAAAAACAAACGCTACCATCGAGACGGCCAAGGGCAATATCGTGGTGGAACTGTACCCGCAATGGGCCCCCGGCTCAGTCGCCAACTTTTTGCAACTGGCCGGAACGGGCTTCTACAACGGCAAAAATTTTCACCGTGTAGTGCCCACCTTTGTAGCCCAGGGCGGCTGCCCGCGTGGCGATGGTTACGGTGCCGAGGATTACACCTTGCGCACCGAGATTGGGCTGGCCTGGTACGACCGGGAAGGCTATCTCGGCATGGCCTCGGCTGGCCCAGACACTGAAGGTACGCAGTTTTTTATCACCGAAGCCCCCACGCCCCACCTCGATGGTCGGTACACCATTTTTGGCAAGGTGGTCTCCGGCATGGATGTGGTGTACCAATTGCAGATGGGCGATGTAATGAACAAGGTGACGATCAGTTATCAATAGGTGTATACTACCGTTTGTATTCCAGTCGGGAACCGTTCACCCTACAGCGTACTCCTCGCCGTGGACGGTTCCCGACCGGAGGACAAACTGAAATGTGGTCCAAAGGTGTGCTACGCTAAAGACTATTTTGTACGTCTTGAATTTCCTTTAAAAAATGAGTAACCACGCAAGTGCCCTCCAAGCACTGATAACCAGCCATTTGGAAATTCTTAAAGCTTATTCCGAAACGGAATGGGCAGCCAAGCCCAACCCGACCAGGTGGTCGAAAAAGGAAATTGTAGGTCATTTGATCGACAGTGCGCAGAACAATCTGCGTCGTTTTGTGGTCACGCAATATGCTGCCAATCAAAATATTGTCTATGACCAGAACCAGTGGGTAGCCTTACAACACTATCAGACGACTGCCACTATTGATCTGCTCGACCTATGGCGTTTGCTTAATTTTCAGATTGCGCGGGTGATCGAAAACATACCGCCAGAGCAACTTACCCAAACTTGCGACACCGGCAAAAACGGCCCGGAACTATATGCATTGGACTGGCTGATCAAGGATTATTTGGCGCATACGCAGCACCATTTGCGGCAGGTAACGGAGGGAAAAATGTAGTTGCTTATTTCTTCCACTTATACCCCACCGTCAGCCACATCTTGAAGGGATTGTAAGTGTCTGTTTTTTGGTGCAGAATTTCTAAATCGTAGGCATCATCAAGCAAAAAATAAAATTTTACCTTATCTACTTCATTATAGAACAGCCACCGATAACTAAATGACACTTCCAATCTCTGGCTGACTTGAAAACCTAATCCCGGATTAATCTCCAGACTGTTCCAATTGAATTGCCATTTGGTAAGCCTCTTATTCCAAATCTCAGAAACACTTTTTCTAACACAAAATGCTGGCAAGGCACTAAGTTGCAGATAGAATTTACCAATATTGATTTTACCTGATATTGGGGCAACTAGTTTGTTAATCGTATATTTCTTTATGTATCTAACGTCATAAGTATGTGGCCCGCCGACTTCAAAATGATTATACGGCCTGCCAAAAAATATATTAGTTTCTGCATAGCCAATACCAATATCTAACTGGGTAGGACCGTATCTCACAATATTTTTATTCAAATACAGGGTTAAGTCATAGTCAAGCTTTTTGGGTTCATTATTAAGTATTTTTTGCGCAAACAGGTATTGAAAAAGTCGCCGATCCTGCTCGCTCAAAGCACCTCCCCCCACTACGTAGATATTGCGCCAGATATTTTGCCCAAAGAGATGTGCTGGCCAAGCGGCCAAAAGAAGCAAAATGAAGAGGATATGTTTTATGTACTGCATGGTTATAAAAAATGAACCGTCATCCCATGACCAAAAGGGGCCACGGGATGACGACAGGTGAAGAACTACCAAGTTTTCAAGATTCTTTCGTGGAGATGGATACCATCAGCAGAGACTTCGATAAAATAAACTCCCGGTTCCAATATGCTCAAATCAATTTGTACTTCCCGATCAGGCAAAACTTTGGACAAAACTTTATTACCCAATCGGTCATAAACACATAAATCAAATTTTTCAACGTTTTTCGTTGGCTTGCCAGTTATCTCAATCTTGGTGGTACCTGAAATTGGGTTAGGGAATACCTTTACAACCATATCTTTCCCACCGCCATCACAGTCTATTACTGTGTAAGGAAGGTTGGCCTGCGAGGTGCCACAGGCGTTTGTGGCGGTCACCCCAATGGTTCCATAACCGGCACTGCCTCCTGCCCGATAGCTGGCATGGCCAGGGTAGCCCGCGAAGGTGGCCAGTGGCCCATTGAAGGTCCAAGACACCCCAGTGATTCCCTGCATAATTTCATCGGTGCCATTTTTGTAGATGATTTCTGCAAAGCCCCGGTCACCAGTACATAAGTAGTCATCGCCCTCAATGCCTATATCGGGCTTACCTACCCAGAATTGACGGGTTATATGTACTGGGTTACAGCCGGAACCAGCACCGGCACTGAGAATGAAGTCCAAAGTAGCCAGACCGACCGAGGAACTACTATTTGCTTGTAAAACAGCAGTAGTGCCGCTGCCGCCGGACGTAACCACCAGCGAAGAAGGAGACACTGACCAAAGGGCAGTCCGGCCGGGTATAATATCGTTCAGGGTGAAAGTCTGGCTGGAACCACTACACACGGTGTTACTTCCGCTGATAGAGGGTACCCGAATGGTGTTAGTTGTCGTTGGTGCCGTTAGACCTGGGTCAAGCCAGTTACTGAGGCGCGTACTGTTGGTGCCTCCTCCTGTCCAAGAGACATTAAACCTACCATAAGTATTATTATCTACTAAACTGCCGCCAGGCACCGCAGTACAACCAATATTGACATCGCCACCATGTAGTTGTCCGATTATTCTATTCGTTGCATCAAACAGTGCACAACCGGATGAACCCGATTCCACCAAACCACTATCCCATTGGTCAATTGTCCAGAAATTTGCACTTCCCGTACCAAGTGGTTCGTTATCCGAGGATATTTTCTTGACATCACCCCTCGGGTGGTGAATTGTCGTTACGATTTGGGTTGCAATCGTAGCAGCCTGGTTCCAACCAGCCAAGCCGATGGTTGGTTGTCCCACAATCGAACCGTATAGCTCTAACAGTGCAAAATCACTAGCGGAATTATTTGCTCTGAGGTTTGCTCCTGAAAAGGTAAGTCAACCAGTAGGCTCTGAACCCCGGCAAGATGGTGTAGTCGGATTGCCACTGTCGTAATTGAAGCGAAACACCCAATTGGTAAGATCTTGAGCATCTTGATAGCAATGATCTGCCGTTAATAGAAAAGAGCGAAGCGTTTGGCAGTCATCAGCAATCATTGTACCAGTACACCAATCTGCTTTGTTACTATAAATTTTACAAACCGCATCACGTTCGTTGGTCCAGCCTGCTCCAGCTGGACAATTAACATCCACTTCACATAGCTGCGAGACTCCATAGGTACG
>JAYUXG010000117.1:0-11824 GCA_043753125.1 Saprospirales bacterium
TGGATTTCACGCAGGATTTTTTCAAACGCCCCACCAACCTGACCGTGTCCGGCCAATTGGAGGCGGAACTGGGTGCCTTGGCCCTCGGCGAAGTCTATACATTCGGCCCTACGTTCCGGGCGGAAAACTCCAACACGACCCGCCACTTGGCCGAGTTCTGGATGATCGAGCCAGAGGTTGCTTTCGCCGATCTGCACGACAACATGAACCTCGCCGAGGAAATGTTGCAGTCCGTGATCCGCTACGCGCTGGAACACTGTGCCGACGACTTGAAAATCCTGGAAGAGCGGTTGTTGGAAGAGGAGAAAAGCAAGCCGCAGGATCAACGCTCGGAATTGTCACTGCTGGACAAACTGCGTTTCGTCACCGAAAACCAGTTTGAACGGCTCACCTACACCGAGGCCATTGCTATTTTGAAAAATTCCAACCCGAACAAGAAGGGGAAATTCCAGTACCCCGTGGAGGGCTGGGGCACCGACCTGCAAAGCGAACACGAGCGGTACCTGGTGGAAAAACATTTCAAAAAGCCGGTCATCCTGACCAATTACCCGGCGGAAATCAAGGCCTTTTATATGCGCCAAGACGAACCCGCCGAGGGCGTACCCGGCCCAACCGTCTCGGCGATGGACATCCTTTTTCCCGGTATCGGGGAGATCGTGGGCGGCTCGCAACGCGAAGAACGCTACGACCGGCTGGTGCGCCGCATGGGAGAAATGCACATCTCCACCGAAGAACTGTATTGGTATTTGGACACCCGTCGGTTTGGCACCTGCCCCCACGCCGGTTTTGGGCTGGGTTTCGAGCGGCTCGTGCTGTTTGTGACGGGCATGACGAATATTCGCGACGTGATCGCTTTCCCGCGTTTTCCAGGGAGTGCGGAGTTTTGATGGGAACACGGATTTAGTGGAGTAGGCAGATTTTCGCGGATTTATATGGTTTTTTGGCGTGACGTAATGGGAACGCAGATGACGCGGATTGGGCGGATTTGCGCGGATTTTTCTACTTTTTTAGATTCTTTTTATAGTTGGAAAATACGATGCGGGAGAACTCTGGGGTTTTGCCAAAATTCATTACGAATCCAACTTCTATGGAACTGGCTTTTAGATAATTCTGTAATTGTAATTCATGGTCTTCCAAAATGGAGGCACGTGCTTTCAATTATAATATAACTAGGTCATTGACAATAAGGTCGGAAAAGTATTCACCTACTTCGTAACCTTTATAATATACTTCGCAACGTCTTTGTAGCACCACTTTAAAGCCCCTTTCCTGCAATTCAATAAACAATGCATTTTGATAAACTCTTTCCAGAAATCCATAACCTAAGTCGTTATAGACCTCATAAAAGGCATTCAAAATTTCATCAGTCAATTCTTTGTAGAGTAACATAAGAAAGTTAGTTTATAGTAAGAAGACCCGCGAAAATCCGCCCAATCCGCGTCATTCGCGTTCCCATTACATCACGCCAAAAAATCAAAAATCCGCCTTCCCATCGTCTACGTAACGCAGATACTCACTCCTTCTCCACCGTCTCCTCATCAATCACGTTGCCAAAGAAAATAGCGTTGGCAAACAACCGATTGGTGCCATACCAAAAAGCCCGGAAGTTGGGATCGCCGGCAAAACCGATGACCCGGCCTTTGCCAATACCCCCGACTACTATGGCTGCCGATCGCGCGACCAATGGCTTTTGTTTGGCATGAATGTATCCGGCCAACAAGGGCTGCTCCGTGAAAGTCGCAGGTGCCGCGTAGGGATTTTTTGGCGCAGCCACGAAAACGGTATCGCCCAAAAACATGGATAACCGCGGACGCTCGTAGCCATAGCAGAGCGGGTGGGTCAAGTCCAGGTCGGCCTCAAAGATGCTGCCCGGCATCCGCAAAGCACTCCGATTCTCCTCCACGCCGTCGTAGTGTAACCGGGAAGATACGGCCGTCGCTGGGGTGGAGCGAAATTCAACGGACAGCAGGCCCGCACTTTTCAACCAGCGCAGCGCGTTACCGAGGGCTACCACCGTGCCACCATCGGTCACGAATTGGCGCAGCCGCTCGGCGGATAAGCTGGAAAACTTGCCCTCTGGCAAAATAATGGTGTTGTACTGCGCGAGGTTCACGCTGCCAAAACGGCTGGTTTCGACCATCGTCACCGGTAATCCATAACGCGTATCCAACAGGTGCCAGACCTCGCCCGCTGATTCGGCGTTCACGCCCGAGCCAGTCAATAGCAGTACTTTGGGTAGGCGGAGCGGCCGGAAAGATTCGCTGCCAAAGTCCGGGCCTTTGGCCACCTGCTGCTCATAAATGGGAAAAACCAGCAGTTCCGAGACGCTTTTTTTGATCGTAGTCAGCAAGGTCGCCGCATCCAACGGTTGGTTTTCGCTGGATACCAACAAGCTGCCGACAGCAAAACGCTGGTCTTCCATTTCGAAGGGTTTGGTGGCCACTTTCACCCGTAGCCCAACGCGTTGCCACTCGGCCAGCACCTGCGGCACCTCATAGCCCACCGCGTCCAATACGTAAGCATAAGCAGGCTTAACGATGCTGGTAGCCGGATATCGGGTAGTCATGTTAATGCCCTCTTGGCTGTCCACCCAACGCGGGTTGAAATCTTTGACCAGCACGGGCGACCAGGCCACGCCGAAGGCATCGGGCAGCGTCCAGGCCGACACATCATAAAAAATGCTGTCGCGAAAAGTGGTTGGGCGTTCAAAAATGGCCCGCACCAGCCGGTACTGCGGCTGTTCGCAGGGGACCCAATAGGTGTTGTACGCCCCAAAAGTCTGGCCACTCACCACGGCGTTTTCGACCACATTTCTGACGGTGATGCGGTTGCGAACCAGTACGTGGAGCAGTTCCCGGCACGGCAAGTCGTCATTGTCGGCAAAGAGGTAACCTTTCACCGCGTCTTTGCGGGCCTCTTCCAGAGCAGTTCTATAGAAATCGCGCAGGTATTCGTTCAGTTCCACCCGCATATCGCCCACTGCCTGCAACGTAGAAAGCGAGGTAAACACTTGATTACGAATGGTATAGGGGAAAGTCAATAGCCGGTTATCGGTCTGCTGTACGTTACCCCGGCTGCTGGCCTGCTCGAACAAAATGCCCATGCAGCCTTGCGCATCGGGGTAGGTCGAGCCTTTGCCGTAGTAAAAGTCATCATAGTTTTCGCCAGTAAAAAAGGACACGTTATTCGCCGACAGAATGCGGGCGTGGTACTCCCCGATTTTAGCGGTCAATTCCTGGTTGCGAATAGGCGTGATGGGATTCACCCGGCTGGGTACGCCCGGTTGAAAAAAGAACGTGGAGTTGCTGCCCATCTCGTGGTGGTCGGTCAGCACGT
This sequence comes from Saprospirales bacterium, assembly GCA_043753125.1. GTDB lineage: Bacteria > Bacteroidota > Bacteroidia > Chitinophagales > Saprospiraceae > M3007. The sequence continues at coordinate 3,337 of JAYUXG010000117.1, forward strand.
TTGGGTGCCATTCCTGAAAAATGGCGATGCGGCCCGGCGTTTCCGGCTGTTGCGCCACCAGCCAGTCGCGGTTCAGGTCGAAGAAATAGTGATTGAAGCGGCCGCGCGGCCAGGGTTCGTTGAATTCGTCGGCCACCGGGTCGGGCGAAGGATGCTGGCTGTGGCGGCTGTTGACCCACGTAGCAAAACGTTGCATCCCGTCGGGATTGAAGCAAGGATCAAGTAGTATAATGGTGTTTTGCAGCAGTTTTTGTACTTCTGCCGTTTGCGCTGCCGCCAAATAGTAGGCCATCAGCAGGGCCGCGTTGCTACCGCTGGCCTCATTGCCGTGGATGGAATAGCCCATGTAGTTCACGGCGGGCAGATTCTTTATCTCCACGGAAGCACTGCTGGCCGGATCGACCAGACGACTGCGCGCCGCTTTGATCTGTTCCAGCCGTCCCTGGTTTTCTTTGGCCGTGATGGTCAAGTAAAACAGGGGTCGCTGCTCGTAAGTGCGCCCGTATTCGCGCATACTGATGCGCTCGCTCACCCGGTCCAGTTCGCGCAGGTAGCCGACCAGTTGATCGTGGGTCACGTGCCAAGCCCCCACTTCATAGCCCAGATAACTGGCCGGGGTGGGGATGGCCGGGTCGTAGGCCACGTCTGGTAAATAGTAATGCAAGGTTGGCTTTTCTTGGGCCACAGCCCAAAGTGGGCAGGCGAAGAGGAGGGCCAAGCAGGTCAGCCGGAGGATAAGCATAAAGGAATAGGACTGTGGAATGGTCGTTTTTTCGAGACGGAAGAGCGCAAAAATAAGGGGCCCCCGGCTATTGCCCGGCATATTATTCCGAATCTCCCCTGGCACGAAAAATCCAACCCTTCTTTCTGGAAAAACCTATTTTTGTTCATAAATTTAAAGATTATGGTTTTACAGGAAGAAATGGGCGAAGAAGTGTTCGACGTCAACGCGGTCGGGGAAATCATGTCTGAATCGGACTATGAAACAGAACGAAATAAGCCCATGCCCAACCTTGCTCACGGAGCCGTTGAAGCTGCCCTATCCGCCCAGCTGCGTACTCACTATCTGGAACAATATCTTGTGGTTACAGAAGTGAGCATCGCGACTACTCCACCCGCTACGCCTGACCTTTGTATTTTTGCTAAAAAGAAAATCCACTTACGTGATTTAAAGGCGAAAGAAACCGATATGCCGCTCACCGTGATCGAAATCCTTTTGCACAGCCAAAGTATTGACCTTTTGCAAGACAAGGCTTGGAAGGTCTATTTTCCACTGGGCATACATTCCGTTTGGATTGTTATGCCAGAAATAAAAGCCATCCAAGTGCTGTTGCCCAACGATGAACAGCACCTTTTTCACAAAATATACTCACCGATCCGGCCACCGGCATTCAGGTTGCTGTGGAGAAAGTCTTTGAAGATCTGGCTTGAAATGTACGCCCAGCCTTTGGTGGACGACCCTGCTTTCTGCCGCCCAGTGCCGTCCCAAATCGTTAAACGTATGTCGTTTTTCTGCGTCTGGTGGCCTAGCGGCACGGATTTCCTATATCTTCGTGGGTAGTTACCTTTTAAAACAGGGCTGTTTTGATGAAAGATTTGTTCTTGAAAAGAATATGCCTGTCCGCGTGTCTCCTGCTGACGGGCATTCTGCTTTTTGGCCAGACCGGGCTGACCATTGTGCGCGGCAAGGTGCTGGATGGGGCCTCTGGCGAGCCGCTGTCCGAAGTGAGCGTTCGTTTCGACGGTACGGCCATTGGCACACGCACCGGCAAAGACGGTAGTTTTTTTCTTAAATCAAAGGAAAAGGGGGCGCGGATCGTGGTTATATCGCTGGGCTATGACCCGCTGACCGTGGTGGTCAAGCCGGGGGAGAACAACGACTTGGAGTTGCGCCTGCAAGAAAGCCAAACCACTTTGCAGGAAGTCGAGATCAAGGTGAATCCGCGCAAATACCGCAACAAGGACAACCCGGCGGTGGACCTGATGCGCGAGGCGATCAACCATAAGCACCAAAACCGGAAAGAACATCTGGGCTTCTACAGCTTTGAGCGGTACGATAAAGTGGGTTTTGCAATCAACAACGTCACCGATAAGTTCAGGAACTATTTCCTGTTCAAAAAAGTGAAGTTTGTGTTCGACAATGTGGACACCAGTGCGGCTACGGGCAAGGTGAATCTGCCTTTTTTCCTCCGCGAGACCCTTTCGGATGTATACTATCGCAAATCGCCGAAAGACGAAAAGAATTACCTCCGCGCCGAACGCAGCACCCGCTTGCCCGGATACCTGGATGAAGAGGGCATCTCCAACCACATCGAGACGCTGTACCAGGAGATTGATTTTTACAACGAGGCGGTGAACATTGTCACGGTGGATTTTATCAGTCCGTTGGCGGAAATCGCACCGAGTATTTACCGTTTTTATATTGAAGACACCTCGCTGATCGGTGATACGCGCTGCGTACATCTATTTTTCGCCCCGCGCCAGAAAACCGATCTGGCCTTTATCGGCGACCTCTGGATCGCGCTGGATTCTACGTATGCCCTGCGCAAAATACACGTGAAAATCCCGGAACAGATCAATTTGAACTGGGTGAACGGGCTGGAAATCGAACAGGAATACGATTGGGTGTCCACGCCGCCGGGCCGCGGACTGATGCTGCACCAAGACAAGATCGTGATGGAATTCGCCTTGGTGAAAGACAAAGAGAGCAAAAGCATCCTGGCCCACAAAAGCTCTTCGTACGCCAAGCGCCAGCTCGACCAGCCGCTGTCCGATTCGTTGTTCCGGCCATTGGGCAAGACCATCCGTGACCCACGGGCCATCGAAATGGGGGAACAATTCTGGGCCATTAGTCGGCACGACACGCTCAACAAGCGGGAAATCGGCGTCTACAAAATGGTTGACAGCCTTAACCACCACCGGCCTTTCCGCCGGTTTATGAACACGGTGAAACTATTGGCCGATGGCTACTGGCCGGTGGCAGGCGTGGATGTCGGCCCGATCAGTACTTTTTTGGGCCAAAACCCCATCGAGGGCTTTCGGCTCCGGGTCGGGGGCCGCACCAACCTGAAGTTCAACGACCGTTTACTATTGGAGGGCTACGTGGCCTATGGCACCAACGACCACCGCATGAAGGGCTTTGGCGGATTCCGATACTCGTTCAGCAAGGAGGGCCCGGTGATGAAATATCCGCTCAACCAATTGCGGGTATGGTACCAAAATGATCTCCAGATACCCGGCACGGGCAGCCTGCAAAATGGGTTGTTCCAATCCTTCAATCGTGGGGTGAATAACCGGATGCTGTACACGCAGGTAGCTGGGGCGGAGTATTTGCTGGAGAAAAAGAATGGCTTTTCCTGGGCCGTGTCGTTTCGGAAAGTAGCCATGTTGCCCGCCGGGGCTTTGACGTTCAAATATCCCACCATTGATGGCGTGGCCAATCGCCCGAGCATCCAGACTGCCGAAGCAGGCCTGATGTTGCGCTACGCCCCCAACGAGAAATTCTACCAAAGCCCGGACTACCGGAGCCAGATTTTTAATAAGTACCCCATTCTCACGCTATGGTACACCGCTGGTCTGCGGGGGGTACTGGATGGGCAGTATGACTATCATACGCTCCAATTTAAATTGAGCAAGGGCCTTTTCCTGTCGCCATTGGGCTGGTCGGAGCTGCACATCGAGGGTGGTCGCACTTTTGGCCAGGTACCTTACCCCTTGCTGACCGCGCACCGCGCCAACCAGACGTATTTTGTGCAGACGAACTCGTTCAACCTGATGAATTTCCTGGAATTCGTGAGCGACAAGTACATTTCTCTCAACATCACCCACAACTTTGGCGGCTTTTTCTTCAATCGCGTTCCCCTGATCCGGCGTTTTGATTTCCGGGAGATCGTGACCTTCAAAGCCCTGTGGGGCGGCCTGGATGCGCGCAACCAGCCCGGAGCCGATCGCGATTTGCTGCTCTTTCCAGTGAATGATGCAGGCGAAACACTGACCTATTTTCTGGACAAACAACCTTATGTAGAAGCCGGGGTGGGCGTCTCCAACATCTTCAAGTTTCTACGCATTGACCTGATCCGGCGCTTCAATTATCTGGACCATCCGGGCGTTTCGCCATTAGCCTTGCGGGCGAAGTTTCAGATGGAATTTTGACTCCACCCCACCCCACCCCCTGCAGGGGAGGGGCTTGATTTCATGGTTTTTATGGTGATCTTTAGTGCCTTGATGAAAAAGCACTGGATTAGTCAATCAAAAATTATAACATCAAGGAATTGAAAATCCAAAGAAAGCATTAGGATCATGTCCCCCTCCCTTTTTGGGGAGGGGCTAGGGATGGGGTTGTTTATTGCATCTTATCCCCCCGCAATATCCTGAATCGTTTCCGCGCCTCCACGGCAAACACACTGCCCGAGTAGTCGGTGAAAATCTTTTCATACAGTCCCTTGGCCTTTTCCAAGTCGATCATTTTGAACTCGTACAGATGCGCGAGAGCGTACAGCGCATTGTCGGCACGAATCTCGTCCTTGTATTTCTCGGCCACTTCCTGATACATGGTTGCCGCCTGCGGATAGTCGTGTTTTTTCTCATGAATCTGGGCCTCCAAATACAGAATGTCATCTTGCAAGGAGTGTTCGGGGAACTGGCGGCGCAGGGTGTCCAATTTCTGGAAGGCCTCGGTAAAGCGGTTTTGGAACACCAGCATCTCCGCCGCAGAGTACAGCGAAATGGCTGCCGAGGTGGTATCTAAGTTCAGGTTGTCCATGATGAACACCGACAAATCGAGGGCGTCATTGGCAATGAGCTTGGAAGTAGAGGCTTTCAGCACATTGAACTGCGCCTGTGCCCATTGGAAGTCACCGTTGAAATAAGAAAGGCGCGCATTTTTGAAGCGGGCCTCCTGCCCAATAGGTTCTTCCTTGAAATCCTTGTCCACCTGGCTGTACAACAACGTACTTTCCCAGATGTCGCGGTTCATCAGGTAGCAGTCCGCCAAGTTGATCTTTACACGGGCTTGGACATTTGGTTCCAAGCCGGGCGTCACTTTTAGTTCCTCCATCAAGCCGATGGCCTTGGGCAGGTTGTTCAAGTGGTAGGCTTCCAATTCGGCCAGTTGCAAAATGATATCGGCGGTGTTTTTGCTTTTTCCAAATTGAGCGATAAAGCCTTCATATTCACTTTCCAAGGTGCGCAGTTCCGCTGGCGTTTGTACCAAGCCTTCCGTCAATTTTCGACGGCGGCAGTTCATCGCCTCGCGTTTGGCCTCAAAAAAGAAAGGGTTTAGGCTGCCTTTATTGACCGAAATATATTCGTAAGCAGTGATGGCCGTGTCGTAGTCCTTGGCCTCAGCGGCCTCTTTGGCCAGTTCAAAGACGCGTTGGCCATTTTCGTTCAAACGGGCATCCAACGCCTTATATTGACGAAACGCGTTCTTGAAATCGCGACGCTGCACAAACGACCAAGCCAACAACGACACCAATTCCGGGCTTTCGTTTTTTTGGATACGGGTATACAACTGGCTTTGTAATTCGGGGAATTCGCTGGGTGCCAGGTAGCGGGCCAGCATAGTCTGAATGGTCGATAGCTTGTCCGAATTGTCGTCCAGCGCGTTCAGGTAGTACTCCACCATTTTGCCGGAGTCGCCCTTGCGGCGGTACAATTCGCCCAAGTTGAAGGCAAAACGGCCGGGATCCTTCATGAGCTGCGACCCATGCTCATAGGTCTCGATGGCCAGGTCGTATTTGGAACGGGCCACAAAATTGTTGGCCAGTCGGTTGACGGACGCGAAATCCGGGGCAATCTTGTCGATGGCCTTCCGGTACTGGGCCTCGGCCTCGGCCGTTTTGCTTTGCCGCTCGAACAACTGCCCGTACAGCACGTAGAGGTTGGTGTTTTCCGGGCTGCGTTTCAGTTGTCTTTTCAACGTCTTCTCGCTCTGCTCGTACTGCTCCAAATTAAGCAGGCAGTCCAGATAACGGGCCAGGTATTGTTCATTGCGCTCGTCCTTGTCGAGCAGTTGGCCGTATAGCGTGGCGGCTTTCTCAAATTCGCCGTCGCTAAAATATTGGTTGGCCAAATCCGGGTCTTGCGCTTGTGCCATTGGCAAGAAGAGGCGCAGACAAACCACCATAAGCGCCAGCAGGCGCGATACCGAAAATTTTATCATGTAGAAAATGTGCCTGGTGTGGGAAAATGCTGAAGTTAAAATTACCGGAAATAACGCAGTTGTGCCGCTTTGTGTTTTAGTAGACAGTGGCCAAGTCCCGCGAAAACCGCTCCAATTGGATACTGTCCCCCTTATCTGAATTTTTTTTATAGCAAAACGATGCTTGCAAAATATTTTATTTCAACAAATAGCGTTTAAAAGCCCATTTTCAGAAGACAGAGCCAAGCAAAAATTGCCTTTTTTGCGGTTAAACGTCTGAAAAATCATCTTTTTATGACAATGTCTGCTGAAATAATTTTTCAACAAATCCGTTTTTTTGTTCTTGTCAGGCAAAACGGCGTGGCGCACTTTTGTACTATCAATAGCAAACAACGACGGCGCAGCGAGATGAATGAAAGTTGTTCTACCAAATTCTGAAACTTTTCATGAGATTATATACGGGAAACCGGCGCGGTGCAAACGAGCATCGCGCTTTTTTTATTTCCAAACGAAAGGCAATGGGCAAAGGGTAATTGGGGCAAACCAAACGCCCGATCTTTAGTAACGGGCCGACTATATGATAAAAGACATCCCTTCCGGTTTGACTTTTACACTTAATTTGCCTTTTTGCTTATTGCCCTTTGCCTATTGTCCATCGCCTATTGTCCATTATTGCCCCAAAATGTGGTCAAAAACCCACACGTAGGGTCACGAACAGATTACGGCCTGGCCCGTTGATGCCCGATGCAAATGCACGGTACTGGGTATCCAATATATTGTCCAAGCCTGCTTGCAGGCCGATGAAGCGATGGAAGTAATAGCTGCCGCGCAGGTTCAGCAGCATCCAGCCCGGCATACCATCGACAGGCGCATATTGCTGATTGTCTTCCCCTTCCAGGTTGTACTGCTCGATGCTCTTGCGGCCATTGAAGAGCACGGTACCTTCCACCATTGCTTTGGGAATATGCCAGCGAAAGCCGACCCGTCCGTACACCGGCGGGATGTGATCAAGCGGGGTGTTTCCCGCTTCTCCTTCTCCCTGGATGCGCCCATACGTGTAAGCGACGGAGGCAAACAGGGCCAGATCAGGATAGACATCGGCATCCACAGTGCTGTGGAGGCCCCACAGATTGGCAGCGCGTTTGTTTTGGGGGGCCGCCACGCGGGTCAGCTCGCCATCGTACTCCACGAAATCCCGGCCTTTGAATTGGAACAGATCGGTGACGATAGCATTGCGAAAAGCGGTGCACCATAGCACGTTCTCCCAGCGCACCCGCTCAGCCACTTGGCGCGTGATGTTCACATCGAAATTATAGGTTTTCTCCGGCTTCAAATCGGGATTGGGCACTACCAGCAAGATACCGGATTGGCTGTCGAACACTTTGGCCAAGCCATCCACGTTGGGTGTTCGGAAGCCCGTGGAAGCGTTGAAAGCCACGCGCCAGCCTTTGTTGCCGTTCCAAACGGCGTTGAGATTGCCGGAGAAGACCGGGTGCTGCTGTTTGATGTTCGCGAACGGGAACTTGAAGAAAGTCGTATCGTCGAACGTGGCCCGTAAACTGGAATAGCCTACCCGCAGGCCTTCGCTGAACGACCAGACACTGTTGCCATGGCCTTGCCAGCGGTGGGTAGCGTAGGCGGCCAGGTTGCCCATTTGGCTGCCACCGTCCGGGTAACGGGTGCTGGCGGGCGAGCCATTACCCGTTTTGATGTTGGTATTGGTTGCCCTCGACTGTACATCGTTATGCTGTCCGTCCACCCCTATGCCAACGGATTGTAGCCCCCAACTCCGCTGCGCAGTGATGGTCAAGCCCATTACTTGTACCTGCTCGGTGCGACTGGTCAGGTTGTTTCTACCAAAAGTCCGCGAGTGGCGGCTCTCTTCGATATTTTGGTAACTGGCCGTGGCCCGCAGGCCGCCGTTGAACCAGCCCGCTTGCACTACTTCGAACGTATAGACGGCCAACCCGCGTTTTTGTGGGCCATAGTACCATTCGGCGGAGTTCAGGCCGCGCCCACCGCTGCCGGGGTCGGTCAGGCGATCATAGCGGGGAATGTCCGTGGAACCACTCCACTGAACGTTTAGCGTATGGCTACTATTGGCGTTCGGCCAGTACACGATCTTTTCCAGCAGGTCATGTTGCCGATAGCCACTGAACTTCTGCACGTAGGGATCCGGATTGACCACCAAAGAATCCATATCGTTGATGCGCTCCACGTAAGAATTTCTTTTGCCAAAAAAAGGCCCGAAACCATTCTGCTTGCCCATGCGCAGATCGCCGAAATCGCTGAACGTGAACGACGTAAGCGATCCCCATTTGGTACTGGCCACGCTTATGTCGGCGT
>JAYUXG010000118.1:0-4928 GCA_043753125.1 Saprospirales bacterium
ATCTGGGCCTTCCATGGCCGTTTGGACGATGCGGTGTATCCCAAGTATGACTGGCAAATCGTGGAAGCGTTAAAGAAGGCGGGCAGCACCGTGAAATACACCGAATACTCTACTCTGAACCATAATATTTGGGACGTGACTTATTATAATCCGGCGGTGATGGGGTGGTTGTTTGCGCAACATAAATGACCTCACCCCTAACCCCTCCCCCAAAAGGGAGGGGGACTTAATGGTGGTGACTTCTTAGAATTTTCAGTACCTCGGAGAAACATTATTTAAACCAAATAAGATTCTGATTAGAATGTAAAGTTTTATAGTCAAGTTGGAGTTGTTCAAAAAAGATTGATAATTTGAGCAACTGGTTACAACCATAAACCCTTGTGCCAAGGTACTAATAATCAATAGGAAAGGACACCATCTAATCCCCCTCCCTTTCGGGGGAGGAGTTAGGGGTGGGGTTGCGCCCCGAATGACAGCCATAAGCCGACCCTAACCAATAACTAATAAACAACAATATGAAACAACACATACAACTCCTCGCCCTCCTCTTCGCCACCCTCGGCCTATCCTCCTTCCTTTGCACCCGCGCACCGGTGGCACAAACGGAAAAGTCGCCGAAAGTGACCGTCCCTTATTCTCCCATTGACCGCCGCGTGGATTCTCTCCTCCGCCTGATGACACTGGAAGAAAAAGTGGGCCAAATGACCCTCTACACCACCGACTGGGGGGCTACCGGGCCAACCATCCGCGAGGGTTACACCAAGGACATCCGTTCCGGGGCCTGCGGGGCCCTATTCAACAGCCACACCGTCAAGTTCACCCGCGAGCTGCAACGCATCGCGGTAGAAGATACCCGGCTGAAAATCCCGCTGATCTTTGGCTACGATGTCATCCACGGCTACAAGACCATTTTCCCCATCCCGCTGGGTGAGGCGGCTAGCTGGGACTTGACGGCCATCGAACGCTCGGCGCGGGTAGCGGCCATCGAATCCACGGCGGCGGGCCTGAACTGGACTTTCGCGCCAATGGTAGACGTCGGACGCGACCCGCGTTGGGGCCGCGTGATGGAAGGCGCAGGGGAGGATACCTACCTCGGCTGCCGCATCGGCGAGGCGCGGGTGCGCGGTTTTCAGGGCAAGAGCTTTGACCAGCCCGACGCTATGATGGCCTGTGTGAAACATTACGCGGGCTACGGGGCACCCATCGCCGGTCGCGAGTATAACAGCGTGGACATGAGCGAACGCTATTTTCGGGACTACTACCTGCCGACCTACGAGGCAGCCGTGAAGGCGGGCGCGGCCACGGTCATGACTTCTTTCAATGACTACGACGGAGTGCCCGCTACGGGTAACAAATACCTGTTGACCGATATTCTGCGCAAAGAGTGGAATTTCACGGGTTTTGTGGTCACGGACTATACTTCCATCAATGAAATGGTGAACCACGGCGTGGTCGCCAACGAAAAAGAGGCGGGCGAACTGTCCGCCAATGCTGGGGTAGACATGGATATGCAGGGCGGCATTTACCAGAAATCGTTGGCCCAATCGGTGAAAGAGGGCAAGGTACCCTTAACCCAAATTGACGAGGCCGTGAAACGTATTTTGCACCTTAAATTCCAATTAGGCCTCTTTGAAAACCCCTATAAATACTGCAACGAACAACGCGAAAAAACGCAAATATTGACTCCGGCCCACCGCGCCGATGCCCGCGATGTAAGCCGTAAAAGTATCGTTTTGTTAAAAAATGACCAGAATGTACTGCCGCTGCGCAAAGGGTCCAAGATCGCGCTCATCGGGCCGCTGGCCGACAACCAAAGCGAACTGATCGGCAACTGGAGCGGAGCGGGCGATGCCAAAGACTGCGTCACGCTGCTGACCGGCCTGAAAACCCAGGCCAATTGCCAGTACGTGGCCGGCTGCGCCACGGTGGATGGTATGGACAAATCTGGTTTTGCAGCGGCCGTAGCCGCCGCGAAAGCCGCCGATGTGGTGGTGGTGGCCGTGGGCGAAAAAGCCATGATGAGCGGGGAAGCCGCCGCCCGCACGGAACTGACCTTACCCGGCGTACAACACGAATTAGTAGAAGCACTGGTTAAAACTGGTAAACCTGTGGTGGTGGTACTGATGAACGGCCGCCCGTTGGCCATCCCGTGGATCGCCGACAGCGCAACGGCCATCGTGGAGGCTTGGTGGCTCGGTACGGAAACCGGCAACGCGCTCGCTGATGTGCTGTTTGGCGACTACAACCCGTCCGGCAAATTGCCGATGACCTTCCCGCGCTCAGTAGGCCAGGTGCCGATCTTTTACAACGAAAAGAACACCGGCCGACCTTACGATCCAAACTCCAAATGGACGAGTAAGTATGTCGATATGCCCAACTCGCCACAGTACCCGTTTGGTTTTGGGTTGAGCTACACCACCTTTGAATATGGTGAACCGTTGGTGAACAAGACGACTTTCAAAAAAGGGGAAAACCTGCAAGTAACGGTGAAAGTGACCAATACCGGCAAACGCGCCGGCGAAGAGGTAGTGCAACTGTACGTCCGCGACTTGGTGGGTTCCGTGACGCGGCCCTTAAAAGAATTGAAGGGCTTCCAGAAAATTATGCTGCAACCGGGGGCCTTTCAAGTCGTCACGTTTCCCTTGACGGATAAAGATCTGAGTTTTTATCGGCGCGATATGACTTTTGGAAGTGAGTTGGGTGAATTTGAGATTATGGTGGGTGGGAGTTCGGATGCGGTGAAAAAAGTGAAGGTGAAGATGGAATGAAAAAATTGCCCAATTTTAATCTATTCATCCTCGGCTTAGTAGTGTACGGCCTTACGGCTTGGTGCAGCGAAGGCTACCACCATCCCGACGAGCATTTCCAACTGCTCGAATTGGCCAATTATAAACTGGGCGGAACGCCTGCCACGGATTTATCCTGGGAATTTGCGGAGCGCATCCGACCGGGGCTACAACCGGGATTGGCTTACGCGGCCATTAGTGGGCTGAAAGCATTGGGAATAGAAAGCCCGTTCACGCAAGCCTTCTGGTTGCGGCTGTTAAGCGGTTGGTGGATGTGGTTGGTCATTTTTGGCTGGGCCAAGCAATTGGGTCGGGCTTTCAATGAGGAGAGATTGACAAAACTTCTGCTTTGGTCGGCCATGCTGTTATGGTTCATGCCCTACCTAGGTGTTCGATTTTCCTCGGAAAATTGGGCCGGGGGAAGCTGTTTGGCGGGTTTGCTTTTGGTTACGCAGTTCATTGACAATGAAAAGAATAGGGTAGGGTGGAGGCTATTGATGGGTGGTTTGCTGTTGGGGCTGTCCTTCTTTTTTCGTTTTCAAATGGCTTTTGCGCTGGCGGGCGTAGCGGCGTGGTGGTTGTACTACCGTCGGCTGCGTGGCGTGGACTGGGGCTGGCTATTGCTGGGGGGCGGATTGGCAGTAGGGCTGGGTGTTTGCGCCGACTGTTGGATGTATGATCAGTGGGAATTTCCGGCTTGGCACTACTTTCGGGTTAATATCTTAGAAAATAAAGCGGTAAATTGGGGGACGGCACCAGTGTGGTTTTATTGGCAAGAAATGGTATTGACGGGCTTGCCACCGGTGAGCCTGTTGCTGCTGGGTATGGCGGTTTGGGGCGGATTCAAGCATCGCCAACATATATTTGTCTGGGCTTTGTTACCTTTTTTCGTGGCTCATAGCCTAGTGGCGCACAAGGAACTGCGTTTTTTGTTCCCGATGGTGTTCCCGTTCGTGGCGTTGGCCGTACTGGCGTGGCAACCAGCGTGGGAGCGATTCGGACAACATGGCTGGGCTAAAGGCTTGGTCGGATTGGCACTAGTGGTCAACTTTCTGGTGCTTCCCGTGCGCAGCCTGACTCCGGCTAACGAAGCCCTGCCGTGTTTTAGATTCTTGTACGAGTACGCCCAACGCCAACCAACCACACTATGGTCCATTGAAAAAAATCCATATCAATTGGTTGGTTTAGCCGCCCATTTTTACCAGCCCAAAAATTTGTCGGTGGGGGTATTGAAACATTTGGAACAATTGGACAGTTTGCCGCTGGCGGCGCATAATCTCCTGATCTATACCCAGTTGCAATTGCCGCCCATACTCGTGCATACCAAAACCGAACGATTGTACAGTTATTTCCCTGATTGGATTAAATCTTTAAATGTCAATGATTGGCAGAGCCGTTCAAGGATTTGGAGCATTTATTTAGCAGAAAAAAAGTAGCATTGTAATCGAAGAACAAAACGTAGATTACACTACGTAACTTCTACATCTTTAATCATCTAAACCTTCTAAATACCCTTTCCATCCTCTCCACTAATCTATAAAGTCATGAAGCAAACATTTACCAAATCAAATTTCTGGCGAACGGGACTATTATTCCCGTGCTTTCTCTTGCTGGCCAATATGCTCGCCGCACAAGTACAGATACAGGGCCGCATCACTGACCAAGTCAATGGAGAGAGCCTCATCGGCGTCACGGTGGCCGAAAAAGGAACTACCAATGGCACCAGTACCGATGTGGATGGCAACTTCCAGCTCACGGTGCAAAACGGCGAGGCCGTGTTGCTAGTCAGTTACGCCGGCTACACCTCGCAGGAAATAGCCGTGGCCGGGCGCACCCGGCTGGATATTACTTTCGCCGAAGATGCCAACCTAATCGAGCAAGTGGTTGTGGTCGGCTACGGCACCCAGCGCAAGAGCGACCTGACCGGGGCGGTCGGCACAGTGAAGGCGAAAGACCTGGAACGCATCGCCACGGGTTCCATCGAGCAGGCTTTGCAGGGCAAAATCGCCGGGGTCTATGTATCACCCGCTTCCGGTGAGCCGGGGGCCGGGGCGGTCATCCGCATCCGGGGTACGGGTACGCTCAACAACGCCAATCCGATTTACGTGATTGACGGCATGATCACCTACGATGCCTCATTCG
>JAYUXG010000119.1:0-1931 GCA_043753125.1 Saprospirales bacterium
CCTACAATTTTGACCGGCCCTGGGGCAACACCTTGCTTAGGACGGAGGTAGGCCTAAATGTGCGCTACGATAAAACCACAGGCACCGAACTATCGCATACCCGAAAACGCAACCAGTTGATTAGTTACGCTGCACTGGGCGATATTGACGAGTTGAATGCCGCTCTGTACGTGGATGAACGGTGGGAGATATCCGACAAGTGGAGCATCAATGCCGGGCTACGTTTTGACCAGTTCAGTTTTGGTTACGTAAATGGACTGGACAGCTTCTACAATCATAAGGTGGTGTATGCCAATGTAGTCAGCCCAAAACTCAGTATTTTTTATAATGCCAGTCCTGCCGTGCAGCTGTATGCCAAGGCAGGCGTTGGTTTTCACTCCAACGATACCCGCGTGGTAGTGCCGCAAAACGGCGCGCAAATATTGCCCCGCGCCTTTGGGGTTGATCTTGGGGCATTTGTCAAGCCCGTATCCCGGCTTTTGTTGAACGTCGCAGTGTGGGGACTGGATCTGGAGCAGGAATTTGTGTACGTCGGCGACGAAGCGGTAGTGGAACCCAGCGGCAAAACCCGCCGCTACGGAGCAGATTTTTCCGCCCGCTACCAGTTGATGGATTGGCTGTTTCTGGATGCTGATCTGAACTACACGGTGCCACGCAGCAAGGACGACCCGGAGGGCGAGAACTACATCCCGCTTGCCCCAACTTTTAGCAGCATCGGCGGCCTGACCACCAAATTTAAACGGGGACTGAATGGCAGTATTCGCTACCGCGCCATTGGCGACCGACCAGCCAACGAGAACAACACGGTAACGGCTTTGGGCTACTTTGTACTGGATGGCGGCTTGACCTTCACCCAACGGAAATATGAACTGGGCCTGTCGTTTGAAAACCTATTGAACGTAGATTGGAATGAGGCGCAGTTTGATACAGAAAGCCGCCTGTTCGATGAGCCGGAGCCAGTGTCGGAGCTGCACTACACGCCGGGTACGCCGTTTTTTGTAAAGGGGAGCGTGTCGTTCTTCTTTTAAAAAGAAAATAATGTGAAAATAAAGCCCGATGGACAGTTATTCGCTGTTCATCGGGCTATTTTGTTTTAATGCAGGTCGCTGATAATCAAAGTCAAGCCCGCCTCGTTGACTAATTTTGCTTAGGTAGACGTATAGGGTCGCAAGGAGGTGATATAGCTTTTTGAATGGATAACTTGATTCATGGTTCACGGAAAAAACTCATCCAACTCCAAGGTAATGCCCGTGGCCGGGTCATGCAGCGTTCCGGCCGTAAAGGTGGCATATTTGCGGTCAGGTGTAAAAATATAGACCGTCTTGACCGTAGGCACCACCAGCCACGCAGACTTTACCCCAACGGGAAAGAAAATTTGAAAAAACTTGGTCTTTATCTCTTCAATGCCTTGCATGGGCAAGAGAATTTCAATGGCGGTGATCGGCGGTTCCGTCACTTTGATTTCGTCTTCCAGCAAATCCACTACCCTCTTCGGATAAATGCACAAGTCGGGCAAAGTAGGCTTCACGCCCGGCGGCGCCAAATCAAGTTGGGGGAGAAACTCGTATTGATCGCCATAATGCTTGCCTAAGGCAATATTTAGCCGGGATTAGATAATACTGTGGTTTCTGCTTGGCATCAGTCGGTTTCGTTCGGTTTCGTATTCTTCCAGTTCATTGGCCTGGATATCTTCTTCAAAAAATACATCTTTTTTTCCCGTGTCTTATTTTTTTGTGCAGCAAATATAGCGAGGAAAAAACCGCGCGCCAAAATCATCTGAAAAAATCAAGGCCGTTCTCGCGTTGCCATCTCCACAAATACGCCAAAAGCCCCCGGATTCCGCACTGACCCCAGGTTCACCGCCTTGTCCAGCGGCTTGCCCTGCAACACACGCTTCACCGGCAGTTCCAGTTTTTTCCCGCTGATGGTGT
>JAYUXG010000120.1:0-1931 GCA_043753125.1 Saprospirales bacterium
ACTGCGCGACAGCACCTATGCGATGGACTTGGTGGTGCAAAACCTGCTGGTTGGCCAATTGATGGTAGACACTGCCCTGCGGGCCCTTAAAACAGTGGGCCTCACCGCCAAAATCACTGGTGAGGGTTTCCAATTTGGACAAACTGCCAAAGTGCAGTTGGCGGGCAAGTTCGATTCCTTGATTTGGGACAATATTATCCTGCGCGACCTGACGCTGGATGCCGACGTAAACGGCAAAAAATTCACCGGCGGTTTTCAGTCGCCCGACGAACGGGCGGCGGTGCGGGTACGGGCTTCCGGCGATTTTTCGACGGCTATTCCGCTGTTGGAAACCGATATTGCGCTTAATTGCGTGGACCTGCGCGAGTTTGGCTGGGCCAACCGCCCCGCTACGGTGTGTATGCGCATCCGCACCCACTCGGAGGGGCTGTCAGTGGACACCTTAACGGCACAGGTAAGTATAGAAGATATTGATTTGCAATACGATACAGTACACATCCGGCCCGGTAACCTCAAAATGGATGTCAAGTTGGATAATCGCCACAACAACATTCAAATTGCTTCTGACTGGTTGCAGGGCGAGATCAAGGGCTATTTTTCGTTGGCCGATCTATCCACCACTATGTCCAATATCGTGGAGCAGTACTTTATAGTGGATCGCACGGCCTACGTGCCGTCAGTGAGCAACGACTCTCTGTCCGTGCAGCTGCGCCTGTTACGCCCAGAATTGCTGACTACGGGCTTGGTGCCCGGATTATCCCAACTCAGCCCGGTAAGCATTGACGCTTCCCTGATCGGGCAGCGCAATTATTTCAACCTCCTCATCAATGCCCCACGCATTATTTATCAGGCTTGGGATGTGGATTCGCTGACGGTGCGCTCTTACGCGGGTGACACAGCGGCTTTGTTCGTGCTGACCACGCCATTGGTAAAGCGCGGAGAGCAAAATTTCATCGAAAATGCCGTGCTAAACGGCCAATTCAGGGCTAATGCGGCCAATGTGTCTTTCCAAGCCAGTGATAGTACTGGCCGCGAACGATTTCTATTGGGCGTTCGGGCCATGCTGAACGGTGCCAACAAGGAGACGTTGGTCACGTTGAATCCGCGCCAAATAATTGATTTCAAAGAATGGACCGTAGATCCCCAAAACCGCATCCGCATCGCGACGGAAGGCGTAGAGGTGCGGCAGTTGACCATGACGGGTGCCGGGCAATCCATCAAGGTAGATGGTGCCACGCGCACCTTGGCGGGCAACAAAACCGGCCTGGATTTCAAAGTGGACATTGACCGTTTGAACTACGACAACTTCGACATTTTTGTGGCCCAGGTGCTGCGGGAACTGGGTGGTTGGGCCGAGGCACATTTGACCATCAAGGGTCAGGCCGACGCACCGCAGGTGCGGGGTAAAGTGCAGTTGCACGAGACTTATTTCCGGCCCGTGGCGACCAATGTGCGCTATGAACTCAGCGAAACCCCCATCGAATTTACGGCAGAGGGTGTTTCACTGGATGGCCTTGCCCTGCGCGATCCGTTTGGTAAAACGTTGACGGTCAATGGCAAACTGCTGACCAAAGACTGGCAGGATATTCGGGCCAACCTCACCCTGAACGCTGATCGGTGGCAGGTGCTGAGTTCCACGAAGCAGCAAAACCCGGTCTATTATGGCGAATTGTACGTCACCATGAATGGCACGGTACGTGGCCCGCTGAGCCAGCCCGACGTGCAGGTGGTTATCAAGACCGCCAAGGAATCGAATGTGACCTACGTGTATGATGTGGCTACCCAGGCCCTGCAACACGAAGGCATTGTGTACTTTATCCCGCCACCGCGCCAAAATGTGCGCCCCCCTATTTACGATGCGCCGGTCACTGCCAATGCCTTCACGCTGAGTGCCAGCGTGGAGATTGACTCCAACCTGACCATCAGCAGCG
>JAYUXG010000121.1:0-1930 GCA_043753125.1 Saprospirales bacterium
TCCGGGCGGCTGCCCCGAACTAAACCCGCCAAGCCTGTCCGAGGCCACCAAAACTGCCGACGATCAATATTTATATTCGACATCGCGCTCGGCTGCCTCCTCTTGTTGGTGCTAACGTGAGCATGGGCTACGTAGCCGCGTTTAGTCGGCTATTTGAGACCATGTAGTGTTGGGCGATTTTTATTTACTGACAACGATTTTTTGAACCCTCTCAACGGTTATGCCCAGTAGGTCTGCAATCTCAATATCAGACATACCCTTGTTGTGCAATCTTAAAACATGTTCAATTTCTTTTTTCTCCAACGCTTGATTTATCAAATCCTGTGCATCTGCCATCTTAGTATGCTGGTCGCTGGCGATGTCCCGAAGGTTTTTCAAATACTTTTTATATGCTTTTGCATCCTTTTCGTTTAATTTCATCTCGTCCAATCGCTCGTTTACTTCTTTCAGTCCCTTTGCTGAGAAGCCGCTTTTTATTTCAGCATTCTTGAAAAAATATATCCACTCGTCCAGTTTATCTTTTACCCGGTTGTGGAACTGGCTGACCTTTATAACCCAATACTCGGGATAGACCTCATGGATGTTATCTTTTTTATACAACTCCACCTGCTTGCCAGAAAGTGTCAAAATATCATTTTTGTGAATGCCTTTAAATACTGTTGTGCCGTGGTAAACGTAGTCTTTACCTTGTCCTAAGTCGAAGTAAGCAATGGTTATCGAAATGATTTTTTTCACTTCGGCGTAGGCCTGTCCCTCTCTGATATGTTCGGCAATGGCTTTGGACGTACCGTACAGCATCCGATGGAAGTAGTCGTACTCTTTGCTGTTTTGGACTTCGATGATCACCAATTCATTTTTTGAGTTCTCGACGAGTATATCCACTCGGTTATGTTTATCATCTTCGGTCTCCTTATTACTCTCGCTATCAAGGATTTGCTTGATGGTCACCTCTTCGCCGAGCAACTCGGTAAGGAACCCCTCCAAGATGTCGAAGTTGGCCTTATGTCGAAGCAACCGCTTCATCGCCCAATCGAACCGAACCAGTTTTTTTGCCATTTTTGATGTATTTTGACACAAAGATACGGCAGAAAATGCGATTTTGCATTTTCTGCCGTATTCACCGTCCACCTACTTTTCTATATTCTGTAGTACGCAAACTTATTGTGGTTATAATTTTTGAATTGAGATTTGGGAATATGTTTCAAAATCTTGAGGCGTATTGAATGGAGGGCCTAAATGGGTCTCGACGCCTACTGACTGCGCATTTCCATCTGGTACTAACAAATGATGATCTAAAAAATATTGCTCACCTGAACTCAAAATTGAAATCACACCATTGATATAAGACCGAGTTTGATTAGCACCAACAAACTCACTTGTCCCAAAAATAACAATTGCACTATTGCTTTGGTTCCGCAGGCATAGCCTATGTCGATTTACATTATGAGCAGGTGCAGATGCGGTAATTAAATAAATGCCGGGCTGATTAAAAATGATATTATTGTTACTTAAAGAAACCGCATTAGTTGGACTAGATTTAACGGTCGTATTCAGCAGGCGTTTGTACCAAGAATCGTTTGATGTTGGTGCAGGGAGATTAGCATTCCAAGGCCTCCTTTCCTCAAAAATAGCAAGGTCAAACGTTGCTGCTGGTCCAACTGGTCCAGTTAAATTCGAGGTGGTGAAACTCGTGCCGTTCGAGTAGGTGAAGGTGTACGTTCCGTTCCCATTGTTCACCGTTGAAACAATGCCTACTCCGTTTGCGCCGTTCGTCCCATTCATCCCATTCATCCCATTCGTGCCATTTGTTCCCGGAGTACCGTTCAGGTTCGAGGTGGTGAAACTCGTGCCGTTCGAGTAGTTGAAAGTGTATGTTCCGTTCCCATTGTTCACGGTTGAGACGATGCCTACACCGTTTGCGCCGTTTGTC
>JAYUXG010000122.1:0-1928 GCA_043753125.1 Saprospirales bacterium
GACAGATTTCTCCTGCCGTCGGAATGACATTCGGGGTGGTGAAAGTTCACAAGTTATTCTTTACACCTCGCAGAATCATGTTTTTTAATTTTTAAAATGGAACTATGGTTTTCCACATCCTCGCCTATTTTACGCCTGTTGCATAAAAACCCGCTTTGTTGCCCCCTGTATCGGATGGCGGTCCGCCTTTATCGCAAAACACGGATGCGGATACCCGGCCAACCGACTAAGTATCCGCACCAGCGGTCAGACCAGCAGGAAGCACTTGGCACACCAGGGACACTTTTAAATCATTAGATGGGACAATGTACGCACCAACCAAAAATTTCCAAGTCGGCCAAGGGAGTTTTTATTTTATCTCACGCTTAACCAAACGCACCACCACTCACCTCCTGGAGTACCATTCTCTACGCCTTGGGGCAAACCCAACGCCTACAATTGTCACCCCCGAAACTGCTGCCCGTAAAAATCTACCACCCGTTCATCGGTAATCACATCCTGCGGGCGGATCAGCTGGCGCAGCACAATGCCTTCCAGCGTGCGGCAGCGACTCAGTGCCACGTACAATTGCCCGTGTTCAAAGGCCCCGCCGCCCAGATCGAGCAGCACCCGGTCGAAGGTCTTGCCCTGGCTCTTATGGATGGTGATGGCCCAGGCCAGCCGCAGCGGGTATTGGCGGAACGAACCGATGCTCTCCGCTTCGATGGCTCCAGTGGGGCCGGACTTGTAGCGCAGGATTTCCCATTCCAGCAGTGGCACCTCGATCCGACGTTTTTTGCCGTCCGCTTCCTCCACCTCCACGATGATGGTCTCGAAGTCCAGCGCGACGACCTTGCCAATCGTGCCGTTGACGTACTGTCGCTCTCCCAAAGGGTCGTTTTTCACAAACATCACCTGTGCGCCCTTGCGCAAGCGCAGGGCGGCCTCGGTTGGGTACAAAGCTGGATCGAAGGTGCCTTTTATGTCCGCCAGGAACTCATATTCCGGCGTGGTCAGTTGGGATAGTTCTTTCCGGTTAATATTGTCGGCAGTGGCATTGCGGGCGCAGAGCGTGATGTAGCCCTCCGTCGCCTGGAAGTTAAGCACGCGCCGTTCGTTCAGGTCATCCAGGTCGTCGCGGTCCAGTTCATTGATGCGGATGGCTTCCAACAAGCGCAAAAAATGACGGGACTCTTGGCGGTAGACCTTGCGCAGTTCCAGCATATCCAATTGAAAATCAGGTTCTTGGCAAACGTGGGCCGAGAAAAAATAGGGTGTCTGGTAATAATCGTGAAACAATGATTGCTCCACCGGGTCGCGGGTGACGACGGGCGGCAACTGGAACAAATCGCCGAATAGTACGACCTGCACCCCGCCAAACGGTTGGATATTCTCGCGGTTGACCCGTAGAAAACGGTCCATGCCGTCCAGCACGTCCGCGCGAACCATCGAAATCTCGTCAATGACCAGCACCTCCAGGTTGCGATATAAACGTTGCAGGTCTTTGCGGGTCACCTTGCGGCCCGCTTCCGAGGGAGTGATGATGCGCGGCGGAAAACCAAAAAAGGAGTGGATGGTTTGGCCCTGCACGTTCAAAGCAGCCACGCCCGTAGGGGCCAGCACGGCAATTTTCTTGCGGGTGGTGCTGCGAAAGAGCTGCAGCAGAGTACTCTTGCCCGTACCGGCCCGCCCAGTGATAAAAATACTGCGCTGGGTTTTTTCCAGTATGTCGAGCGCATACTTGAAGTCCTCGTTGAGTTGTAATAGTGGTCGGTCAAGCATGGGTACTAAGCATTCCGATAAACCCGAATCAATTTATAAGCCCATGCATTGGTCAAATCCTGCGCACGAAGACTCGGAAAATTTTGGAGCATTCTGTCTTGTCCAACGCCCATTTGCAAGTACTCCACAACAGACCAAACCGGAATTCTGGTACGAATAATACATGC
>JAYUXG010000123.1:0-4910 GCA_043753125.1 Saprospirales bacterium
CAAACACACGCATTGACTGACTGGCACAACATTGTGCTATGGCGTGGACTGGCGGATTTGGCCGAAAAATACCTACGCAAAGGCAGTACGGTGTACATAGAAGGCAAAAACAAAACCCGTGCTTACGAAGACAAGCAAGGGGTCAAGCGATATGTGACCGAAATCATCGGCGAACAAGTCCTCATGCTGGACAAAAAAGAGCCCTAGAAGACTGCGCATTTTGTATTGCTTTAAATGGGATTTAAGATACACCGCAGTGCGTATTTTGTATTGTTTTTGTCACCTTCGTGGTATATGTCATTGTTCAATCTATTCATTACCAGGTTGATAAAATAAAAAATTGCAACTGCTCGAACATTTGATACTTTTGACTTATCTTTGCAAAAGTCTTCATAAGGTGCGTATATTTACGCGTTAGCGGTCATTGTAAAGACGCCACATTATCACAAATAGACAAGATAAATAGGACAACTGATCATTTAGAATATAACAGAATAAAAAAATGAATTCTACTAAAAAAACCGAATGGATCACAGAAATATCACCACGCAATGCTGCAAAAATAGCGGGGTTCGGGTATCTCATCGTTTTTATACTTGGTTTCTTCGGTAATTTTTTTGTTTTTGAAAAGCTTATTGTGCCAGAGGATGCTGTAACAACTGCAAATAATATTATTGCCAATGAGTCGCTATTCCGCCTCGGTATTGCCAGTTGGCTAATTGTGATTACGTTTGATGCATTAGTCGCTTGGGCACTCTATGTTTTACTAAAGCCTATAAATAAGAATCTCTCATTGCTTGCAGCTTGGTTTAGACTGGTATTTGTCGGCATCTTTGGATACTCATTCGTGAACTATTTTTCAGTTTTGCAACTTTTTAGTGGTGCTGACTACTTAAAGGTCTTTGAAACAAATCAGTTGCAAACCCAGGCAATGCTATTGCTCAATGCACATGATTATGCGGTTCATATTAGTTATATTTTTTTCGGACTTCATATATTTTTATTGGGTTATTTGATTTTGAAGTCAGGCTACATTCCACCAATTCTGGGTATCTTGTTGATCGTCGCTTCTTGTGGCTACCTAATAGATAGTTTTGGAAATTTTCTTTCGTCCGACTACGCAAATAATAAAACAGCATTTCTTATATTCGTTGCAGTACCCGCAATTATTTCGGAATTATCGCTTACTATTTGGCTTTTATTTAAAGGTGGAAAAGGCTCAACAAACTTCAATATGAATGCAGCAGACAGACAAGACAACTAACAGACGATAAAAAACTGGATTGCGGGTGACTGATTATCCAGCTACGGATGACATTTGTGGTCAGGTTGACAATTACGCTGACACACCAAGAGAGGAACATGAAACAGAAAAATTAAAATGGTGGAATTGAAAAGACAAGTAGCTACAGAAAGAACAACGAACCGCTAACAGCAGGTTTGGCAATAGGCTGGCAGACGGAATAACAATCAGCTACAACTCAATGTCAGCAATAGTTCCAACAGAGGTTAGTAATTTAGCTTTTAGTTGTTAACTTCATCTTTAGTAACAATATTTGGCTTTGGTTCCGGCTTGAAGTTATAAAATACCAGCCCATCGCCAAGCCTTAATCGTTCTCGGTAATTAGAGCGGCATAAATAATCCACCCCATAATAGGACAATAAATAATTGATTCTATTCGGTTTGTGCGCTTGGTTTATTATCTACCCGATGTGGGCGTCCGGCTCCGGGTGTGGCGGACAGTTAGGTATCCGGGGCGGTCACCGTTTGGGAATGCTCTCCGCTCTTGGAAATAGCGCGACGGCCACCGCGACATGGATCAATAATTGCTGCCATTCGATTTTAGTATCTATTCAACATCCACCCAACTCAAGCATCCGACTACAGGCGCCCTGGCCGGGTGGAGTGAAGGTTTAGGACTGATTTCCGCTGTTAGGAATAGTACACAAACTACAGAACAGTTTGATTATTAGTGTCATACAGATTGTCTAGCCTACTATATATCACGATAAGTCAACAAAAAGTAGTAAAAAATGGAAAATATGTTTATCTTTGTATCGCAACTCTAAGTACATGACAAAATCAACCGAGATAGTAAATCGATGGTGTTTTGGAATGAGTTGATAAATGTTTGGGCCAAGTATTCGAGGCCATAAGCGAAAAGATTTTGGGCGGGTCTGCCATGTTTTTTGATTTTGATTTTTTTGATTTCCTGCTGGCGGTAGATACCGACTTTATAGGCCCAGACAAAAGCGATTGCGACGAGCATCAAAAGCCTGTCCAGTCTTTCATAATCGGTCAGATGGGTGGATTCGAGATTAAAACCGGCTGTTTTGAATGCTTTGAACATGGTTTCGATCTGCCAGCGTTCCTTGTAATACTGGAGTGCCTGGGGTGTTTTTTCGTAAGAAGCGACGATCAGAAACTCGATTTGGCCTTTTTGATTGACGAATTTAAGGCCCGACAAGTACACCCAGCAGCCCTTGACCTGAACGATTTTGGGATGGTAGTAGGCGGCGTTCAGGGGCAGGGAATGGAACAGTCAAAAGGCTTTGATGGTGCCTTTGTGCGGCACAACAACTTGCATATTCTGCCGCATACGGATGAAAAAGCGGATTTTGTGCTCTATTAGGAACTGCCACCACTCGTGCCCGACAAATTCGCGGTCGGCGGTTAAAAACTCGATCTGCCCAGCACCGAAGAGCCGTACGAAGCGCTGCACCAGAACCATGCGTTCGGCTTGGTCGGAATTACCCCGCTTGTCGCCTAAAAACAGCCACAGGATGGGCAGGGACAGACCTTTGTAGATCACGCCCAACATCAGGATGTTGATATTGGTCTGGCCAAACTTCCAATTTGTCCGATCCAAACTCAACTGGTAGGGGCCGAAAAATGGCAGGAGTTTGAACAGCAGGCTGGCAATCAAGTCGCCATTCAGGTCAAAACTCGCAAAAAACCGCTGGATCCGACGAAGGTTGGAACCCAACTGAACAGGGTTATCGAAGCCCTGCGCCAATCGCTCAAAATTGACACTTTGTACTTTTACAAGTGCCGTGATCAACAGGACGATAAACTTTATGCGCGCTGCGTGTAGGGGCAGTTCTTTGCTCAGTATCGCTTGTAAGTCACTATATTTAGCCAACTTTTTCGCCTTGAATGCCATATGTTAGAAGGTGTGGTTACCAACAACATAGGTATTCTCGGCGGAAAAGTCAATTTTGTCATGTACTCAGATCGCAACTATAAAACAATCTATTAACGAGACTGAACACCGATAAAAATGACGATTGCCAATCCAATATATGATATTGTGTTCAAATACCTCATGGAGGATTTGGACATTGCCAAAGGTATTTTGTCGACCATATTGAACGTGGAAATAACGGAATTGAGCATACAGCCACAAGAAACCATCGCTGAAACAGAGCAAGACGGTAAAGCCATCCGTATCTACCGGATAGATTTTGCGGCGATCGTCAAACAAAAGGACGGTTTTACTAAAAAGATATTGATTGAGTTGCAAAAGAGCAAGCGCAATACGAACGTGTTGCGGTTCAGGAGATATTTGGCGGAAAATTATCAGAAAGAAGATACGATAGTGGCCAATGGAGTGGAAAGGAAGCAATCTCTAGAAATAGTGACCATTTACTTTTTAGGATTTAATTTGGAGCATGTGCCGGTACCGGTTTTGCACGCCAACCATTCTTTCAAAGACGCCAGTACGGGAGAGCCGGTGGAAGAAGCGAGCAAAGAGGACTTTGTAAGATTGTTGAACCATGAAAGTTATATGATCCAGATTCGCAAGTTGCCAAGGGACGCTAAGTCAAGGTTGTATAGAGTATTGAGCGTTTTCAATCAATCGTACAAGGCCACGGATGAGCATACCTTGGAGTATAAAGAAGATACCAATGACCCATTAGTGGAAAAGATGCTCCACCGTTTGACCAGGGCGATCGCGGATGAAGCAATGAGAAAGAAAATGGACATAGAAGATGAATTTGACCGGGAATATCAGGAGTTGGAAAACAAGTATGGGCATATTATTGAACAGAAAAATCAGGAATTGGAACAAAATAAACAAGTAATAGAGCAAAAAGACCAAGTAATAGAGCAAAAAGATCAAGCCTTAGAGGAAAAAGATAGAGAAATAGCAGAATTAAAAAGGCTCTTGGAAAACGAAAAATAAAAAAACCGAGAACCATCTATTTTTTGGAAAAATCAGAGAAAATTGGAAGTGCTACCCGCGCTGTCTTCCATAGAGTGCTCACATCCAAGGTCTTTTACGAACAAACCTACAACTCCTGCCTGGGCCTGCTTAAACTCGCCAGGCACTACGGTAACGACCGCATGGAAGCTGCCTGCCAGCGGGCCGCCGCCGCTTCCACCGTCAATTATTCCGTCATCCAGAGCATCCTGGAAAAAAACCTGGATCGGGCGCCGACGCTCTTCCCGGCCGACAGCCCATCCATACCGGCCCATGAAAACGTCCGTGGCCCGCAAGCCTATCAATAACCATAATCATTCACCTCCTAAATCTTACCCACCTTGAACACACAAGCAACACTGGATCAACTCTTTAGCATGCATCTAAGCGGAATGGCCCGCCAGTACGAGTCTATCCTGCAACTACCCGTTCATCAGCATCCCGATGCCCATTCATTGGTCGCCTCCCTGGCCGATGCCGAAGAACAGTACCGCAGCCATGCCAAAATCCAACTCTACCTCCGCCTGAGCAAACTTCGATACCCGGCCACTCTCGAACAAATCGCCTATGCCGCTGCCCGCAACCTCTCCAAGTGCAAGAAATCTTAAACGAAACCGCAGTAGTTTTAACCCTTCAAATCTCCGATCCTGATGGGGGGGCAATATGGCCCGGAATACGGGGTCAGTTTATCCCAGTACGAGAGGG
>JAYUXG010000124.1:0-4907 GCA_043753125.1 Saprospirales bacterium
TATTGCTCAAATTCCGCTTCCGTGAGCGTTTTAAGTAGTTGTTTAGGAAGGACCGTTGTTGCCATGTGATCAAATCTTGTAGTAGGTAAATAATATGGGTAAAATTATCGCTGCAAATAACCCCACTCCCTAAAACGTTCATTGTCAATTTTTTGTTTCGATACCAACTCTTAAAGAAGGTTATCAAGGTTATCCTTTTGTGCAATTCAAAAAATTAGCCTTAGACAAAAAAACAACAGTATGGCAGATGATCGATCAAAAACATCGGTACTCCTATGAATTTGCCAATGGTTTGCTACTCAATGGTGATAATCAAGACATAAAGGTCAATTTTGTCCATTTTCAACAAACCAATATCAAAACAGGCGAAACCACTACTTTTGATCTTATATCCGATATTCCACTTTGTGTGGAGAATATTGTACAAATCGTCAAAATTGGACGCACCCGGTGGAAAATAGAAAATGAAACTTTTAATACGCTGAAAAATCAAGGCTATCAATATGAACATAATTTTGGACACGGCAAAAAATTCTTGTCCCAAAATTTTGCTCAATTAATGATCCTAGCGTTTTTATTTGATCAAATTCAACAAATTCTTGACCCATTATTCAAAAAGGCACTAAGGATATGCGCTTCTAAAAAACTATTATGGCTTAGGCTCCGTCAAATTTTTGACTTAGTGCCTTGCAATAGCATGGACGATATCTACAAAATCATTACTGCGCAAATCAAACTAAAAATAGAGATGATTGTTTAATATGTAAAGCATTCATTTGCAAAACTTAACGAATCGCTGTAAAAAAAGCATCCAATTGATGAAAAAATTTAATATTGTCTTCTATCTTTGCCACATTACCCGACCTTAACATCCTTTTGTACACCCTTCAAACGTTTCCATTTTTTCGGTTTTTCCATCTATCGGATATGCAGTTATCGGCTGGGTATTCACCATCGTATTTGGAGAAAGCTACACCGCTTTCTGGCTCAGTGGCGGCGGACAAATTTTAAGCATACAGAGACCGCCAAAGAGCGCAGAAATCGTAACCAATGAAACGATAATTACTAGAAAATACGGCATCAAAAACTTTAACTTCCAATTTTTTAAACACGTTTTATGAAAAAAAACAATCTTCTCGCTTGCCTGGCCAGCGTACCGCTGGTGCTTATCCCGATATTGATTCGGGCGCAGGGGACGCCGACCTTTCCGACGCTCACTACCTATTCCAATTTCAAATGCGAGGTTTACCTGGAAGTGTACAACGGCCTCTACGACTGGCATGAAAACAATGACTATTCCGGAGGCAGTGCACCGTTGACCGACGGAAACAAGACGGCTGTCGGTGCAGTGACTGCCGCTAACAAAAATGATACGGACGGCGACTCGAAAGTTGATGAGGCAATGAATGAGACGGACGTTCGTCCCGGTACTCCGCCCTTGGGGCGTAATGAAGTTGATCTCATAAAAATCGTCGTAAAAAAAGTTAATCCTGCTGCCAGCTTATCGGGCAACGTTACCCTGACTATTACCGGCGGGACCGTCAAGCTTTGGGCGCAACCGTATAAAGGGACGGCTATCACGCTGCCTCATACCTTTCCGGCATCCGCGTTAAATAAGACCGTATATTTGGAAGTGCTGGAGCCCAGTACCTATCAGGGCATCGACATAGTGGTAAGCTTCAACGGAAAGACCGACAACGCCAAAGCGACGGCCGTGTGGGCGACCTTTAAACAGGCCTGGAGAGAGAATACGGCCACGCCTGTTCCGGGCCCGGGGGCAGCCTGCCGACTTTGGAAAATACAACCCTGGCCGGTAAAATCAATAATACCTGGATATCATCCGTTGATGATATCCGCTACGGACACGGGGAGTTTAACCGCGGCATCTGGGGCATGGATAACGGGCCGGATAATAAGAGATTCGGGGGCAGAATTTTATTTGAATTCACGGTATTGCCAACTAATGCGGCAAAACTGGTCAACTTTGATGTCACCAGACAAAGGCAGACCCGCACCGCCAGACAGTATTACGGATTCTCGGCGGATTTAGTAGAAGACCCCAATAACATGGATTTTCCGAACGATCCAAGCCAAAACATGGATAACGAACTACCGAATGACGATTACAGCGGCGGCGACGAGGATAACACGCCGAATCTGAGTTTTATCTATGCCGCCGACCCGCCGGCCACCCAGAAGAAAACGCCGCTGGTGTATAAATCTTCCGGAGAACTGGCCGATACCATAGTGGCTTTTAAGGTCTCCAAAAATACGTTCCGGGAATTTGTCAGAATGAAAGTAAAGCCCAGTTCGTTTAATATCCTCGCAACAAATGTCGTCCTTGGCACGCGCGTTTCCCCACTACAAGAATGGCACTGCAGTTACTACACGAAACGGGTCAACAATAATATTCTGGTGGGTGACTACGACACCCGGTCAGTCTCGGCACCGCTAAAATTCAGAAACAATTATACCGGTAACGGTACGGCAACCATTACCGATGTGGCGAACGATGTAATTACCGATGCTTATTTCCTGTCCTACACGACTACGGAGAACAGTTGGTCCCTTAGTAACACCTCTGGTACGGCCTTTAACGTGTCTGGGCCACCGGCGGCGAACGGATCTTGGACGGTAGCCTACGGTGGTGTAACCGTGCTCATTACGCCGGGCACCGTCCCGTTCCAAAATGATTTTACCTGGGTGTTCACCAGCTTTAAGACTACCAATAGCGCAGGTATAAAAACTAATGAAATTAACTTAGAATATCAGAACCCTACCACCGGCTATTAGGAAGCATTATGAAGATACCTGTAAATCTGGTCTTGGCATTGCTGTGTTACCTGGCATTTGTTCCACCAGCTCCGGCGCAAACCGATCCGGTCGATTCACTGCGAAAAATCATGTATAGCAAGGACGCCCTGCCAGCGCAACGCAAGGCGGCACGGGAAGCGTTTTTTCAAATTCAACGGGAAAATGAGGAAAATAACCGTCATGCCCGTCCACAACAAGTTTTTCTGCAATATGCCCAACGTTCGATGGAAGCACTCCAGACAACGCAGGACTCCATAATCGACCAACTCCTTTACCTGGTATCAGTGGATACGCTGGCCGATAACTATGAAAAAATGGCAGCTGTCAGTATTTTAGCCGGTTGGCTGGATCGCGCGGGGCCGAAACAGGATTTAATAGTTGATCAGATCGTTAAAGTACTGGAAGATACTACTGCTGACCTGTACGACTTTCAAAAAACGGAAGCCGTCAGGGTGCTGGTACGATCGCAGAACAAGAAAGCCTATCCTTTTCTGATGGATAATTATTGGTACCTGCGGACCATTGACGATTATAACAACCCAAATTTTTGGTTTCTCCGGCAAGAACCGACCGCTAACTGGACGCTTTTCCCGGAAATTCTCCGGCTCATGGCTACACAAAAACTGGAGGGAGATGACGGTATCATACTGGTCGCCTATCTGCTGGATAAAATTGTGCAGGACCCTCCGTTTCTGATCGCCATTCTGAACCTGTACGATCAAAGAGACCAAAACCCCATTTTTACAGAGAATAAAAAAGGGGTAGTTCAAATATTGCAAAACGGGAACTAAACCCATGACTGGTCAACCGCAAGGCTATCTGCTGGAATTTCCTGGAAATCTCTATTTTTCATTTCAAAAATGTTCGCATTATGCTACATAAAAACATCAAAAAAATTCTTCCCATGGTCAGCTGTCTATTGATCTGCTGTTCGCTGGCTGCTCAATCTCCGGCGGACGTGACGATCTTGACCGAGCCTGCTACCAACTCGGCAGCCAATAACGGAAAAATGACCATCACCATCGACTTGTCCAGTGGAGCGACGCCCTACGTCATTTCCATGAGCGGACCGGGCACTTATATCTACAATACTACTACTTCCAGTTCAGTCACCACGATTACAGGTTTGGCCCCTGGCATCTATAACGGAACGATCACCGATCAGAACGGCTGTTCGGCGTCTTTCACCGCGAAGGTGCAAAAATGCAAAGTCATTTCTTCGCCGTCGAGCGGTCTGGTGTCCGTAATGTGCGAAGAGATTTCAGTCCCCGCCCCTGGTCCAGGTGGTGATGCGAAAAAGTTTTACTCGACCGGGGCGGTGAATGCGTTCGCAAATTCAACGCCGTCCAATTTTACTTTTCAAGTCTTTCATTCCCTGCCTAATTATCTGTTCGATCAGATCAGCGCTTCGGTCGATTATACCATGAAGGCAGAAATTGCCAGCCTGATCCAGACCGATTATTCCCTGTATGAAGTCAAGGAACAGAATGAATTTCAATCCAATGCCCCTTTTATTTTTGCCTTTAATGCCGACGGCAGCATTATTTGGGTGTATCGAAATCTGGATGCATTGCTGCCCGACGCGTCCGGTAGGAACAGCGACCAAACATCCGAAAAAACCGGAACATTGTTTCCCAACCCCACTTCCGGCCTGGTAAATGTCCCTGCCAACAAACCGGCGGCAGACCGTAAAATTTCCTACAAAGTAGTCAACGGCATCGGCCAAATCGTCCTCTTGAACACCCTGGCGGTGGCGGAAGAAGCGGAATATTTTTCTGTGGATTTGGGTACGCTACCCGCAGGTCTGTACTTTATTAAGGTCAGTTACCACGATGATAAAAACGAGGTTTTTGCCGTTTCCAAACTGTAACCCAGCCAGTATTAGCGGTTAATCAGTATCTACAGTACAAGCGGCGGCATGGCAACATGCCGCCGCTTGTACTGTATAGTCCGATCTGCACGCTAGAAAGCGGCAACCTACGCTGGATGGTCAGGCATTTGCCCGCTGCCGCAACAAATGATCCGCCAGCACCAAGGCCGCCATAGCCTCCACAATCGGCACCGCCCGCGGCACCACACAGGGGTCGTGGCGG
>JAYUXG010000125.1:0-11767 GCA_043753125.1 Saprospirales bacterium
AACTTCGACAAAATCAACCCGGAGACTTTTTTTGGCCCGGAGCTGTGGGAGATGCTCAGCAGCCGCCGCGAACCGGCCCGCCTCGGCCAACTGGAGGTGCAGGTACCGGACAATTTTTACCTGATCTCGGTGACGCACTTCGGACCCGGTGCGCAGACGGAATTCAGCGAAGAACATTTCAAACGCATTGGGCGGCCCTACGTGCTGGAACCCAACTGCCATGAATTGCTCGAGTACCTGCGTCGGCAGGAGACGGCTTTATCCGCCCGTGCGCCCACCGACACGACAGCGGTACGCCAACTTGCCCTGTTGCGGGACACGGCGGAACAACGCCAGTTTTTGTACTACTTTTTAAAAACCAATGCATTGATCTGCGACCGTTATTCGCCTGGCCACCAATTGGGGCAGGGCAGTAACCTGCGTAAGAGCTACCTGGCGGGCGGTGTTCCCGCTATGAAGCAACTTTTTCAGGATCATATCAATGCACTGCGTCCGGAGCGCGCCTTGAGCCTCAAGGATTTTGCGTCGTTCGATTACACGATAGCCAATGAAGGGGTGGAAGAAAATTCCAACTTTTTGGCCCGGCAAGTGCAGATGCTGCGCGATACCGGCTACCTGCAGGAGGTGACGATGGTCGCAGCGACGGCGTTGCTGACGGCCTTGTTCGGCTGGTGGGTGTTTCGCCGCCGCGAACGACTCATTCGCAACTACGGCGAACGGGTTCAGCAGGTTTTTTACGATTTTGATCACCAAAAGGCCAGTGCCGAAGAGGCTTCCCGGCGTTTGGAGGAAATAAAAAAAGAAGTGGACAACCTAGTGCTGCGCCGCCACCTGAATTACACCGAGGCACTTTATTTCATGGCCTTTATCGAGGATAAAGTGAAGCGCATTGATTTTTCGCGCAGTGTGAGCGAATACTTTCTGGAATTGTTCAACGCCTTTATGGAAGATAATGTACTCACCGAGAATGAGTACGTCAAGCTATGCCAGTTCCTGGAATCCATCCGGCATAAAATACCGGACGAGGCCTACCACCAGTTTAATCACAAAGTCGAGGAAGCGTACAAGGCGCACCATAGTTATTCGGCGTCAGTGATTGTAATGTCGAGCGAAGCCGAGACATCGGAGGGAAAAATAGCATCCGGTGTCTCGGCCTCGCTCGACATGACAAAACCCGCTCAGAACCACTCCGCATTGCCCCTAAATTAGGAAAGCAAACCTGTTGTTTTCCGGAAATGCCGCTGAGTAGTATATGGTGCGTAAAATTGGTCGTACAATGCATTATTAGAAGATTTCTAACTGCTTCGTAGCAGGTTTCTTTGCAAACGGCGAGTTGCGAATCCAAAACCGCCAGGGCCAGTCGGCGCATTCCCCAGCATAGTCTACCCCAATACGCTTGCCCACGGCAATGTCCTCTGGCGCAATCACCTCACCCCGGTCTTCGATCCACAGCGGCGACTTGGCGTCCGTTAACTGCTGCCCCGTCCATCGGCCAGTAATGCCCAGGGCTTGACTAAGCGAGCCGGGGCCGGTGGTCAGTTGTACCAGCGATTGATTTTTCCCGCCGCGCCGTTCGCGCATTATTTCTAATCCTTCCAAGGGTTCGATAGCCCGCACCAGTACGGCGTGGGCCAAGCCCGCTGGCGCAGTCACCACATTGAACAAGTAGTGAATACCATAACACATAAAGATGTAGGCTCCGCCGCCCTCGCCAAACATCACTTCCGTGCGCGAGGTGCGGCGGTTGTTCCAGGCATGGCAGGCGCGGTCGTCGGGGGCGCGGTAGGCTTCCGTTTCGGTGATGCGCCCAGCGGTGTATTGCCCGTCGAAGTTGGTGACCAGCACTTTGCCCAGCAGGTCGCGGGCTATTTGTACCACGTCAGTGCTTTGGTAAAATTCGGGCGGTAGCCAGGTAGCGGTGTTCATTTTTAAGACTTATCTTTGTAAAAAATTCGCGTTATGGCAGTAATGACTTTTGGCAACATCAACGTAAACGACTTGGACGAGCGGCTGATTAACAGCATACGGGCTTTTTTCCAAGGTAAAGAAGTGCAGATTTCCGTAACTGTTGAGGAGACTTGGGCAGAAACTCCTGCCCAAGGATCATTGTCCGAATTATTAGCTCGCAATGCTGCTTCCGAAATCGTCTACAGAATCCCGAGTGACGAGATCGACAAGATTGCAGAGCAATTGGAATCTGATGAAAATTTCGATCCCGTATTAGCTATTAAGAAGTTTGCCGTTCCTCGTCATCAACCCGAACCTGCATGAGAGATATTCAATTGGGAGGGAGATTCCCTTGATCAGTGGACTTTGGTCGCGCCGCATTACGGACGAATATCGCATGGTGTACGAAGTCACGGATGATTTTATTATCGTTCACTCCCTGCACGGGCATTATGAGGATTAATCAAAAATCATAACCATGAAAAAAACGCTCATTTTTGTTCTGTTCTTGGCTGCTCTAACGACCGCCTGCAACCCCGCCAAAAACTGCAAAGAAAACGTACAGGCCGACTGTATTTGCACTTTGCAATACGATCCGGTGTGCGGCTGCAATAAAAAAACGTACGGCAACGCTTGCGCGGCTAATTGTGCCGGTATTAAGACCTTTACCAAGGGGGAATGTCCGCCAAAGTAGGTAGGGAACCAACAATAGTAGAAAAGCAAGCCTCGGTTTCCGGTCTTAACCGTTGACCCCCATTGCCCATTTGCTTATCGCAATTTTGCCCGCTTGCTTATCTTGCCCCGTCAAATCTTCCCACACGATGAAAATCCCCCTCCTCTTCCTCGTCGCCTTCTGCTACACTGTCTTACCCGCCACAACCGCAGGCGGGCCTCACCATTTATAATTCATAATTCATCATTCGCACCTGCCTTCCGCACGGGCAAGGACTTCGCCATTTTCTTTGCCGAAGAAGCCTATAACCACTGGGATAAGCTCCGCAACCCCATCGCCGAGGCCGACCGGCTGGCTGCCGAGCTGCAAAACAACTACGGCTTCGAGGCCAGGGTCTTTAAGAACCAGAGCCGCACCCAGATTCTCAACCGGATCGGGGAGTACAAGCGCAAGGTCTACCCCGACGATGCCCAATTGTTCGCCTTTTTCAGCGGCCACGGCTACTACGACGGCCTGTGCAGCGGCTACTTCGTGCCCTGCG
Organism: Saprospirales bacterium; assembly: GCA_043753125.1. GTDB lineage: Bacteria > Bacteroidota > Bacteroidia > Chitinophagales > Saprospiraceae > M3007. Next base: position 3,162 of record JAYUXG010000125.1, read on the forward strand.
AGGGCGAGCGCAACGACCCCGACGGCGTGAGCTACCTCAGCTTTTCCGATCTGAAAGACCGCATCGCCGCCATTCCCTGCCGCCACATCCTGCTGGCCGTGGACGCCTGCTACGCGGGCACCGCCGACCTGGCCAAGACCTGCCCCCAGCTCTTCCGGGGCGACGTGCTGCCTACGCGGCCCAACCCGCCCTCGGCCACCGACCTCTTCATCCGGCAGACGCTGGCCGAGCAGTCGCGCATCTACTACGCCGCCGCAGGCAGCACCGTCACCGGCGACCGCTCGGAGTTCGCCGCCCAGTTCCTGGCCGCCCTGCAAAACGATGCCGATGTCCGCGGCATCCTCCCGGTGGAAGACCTGCAAAAACGCCTGCGCTATGCCCAACCCAAGCCCCAGTTCGGCGAGTTTGCGGGCAACCGCGATGCGGCGGCCTTTTTATTTGTCCGCCAGCCCAAAGCCGTGCCGCCCACACCCCTCACCAGCACCGACCGCGATGGCGACGGCGTGCCGAACGGAACCGATAAATGCCCCGACCAATACGGCCCGGCCAGTATGGGCGGTTGCCCGGAGGTCGTGCCGCGCGGAGAGGATGCCGACGGCGACGGCACCGCCAACGGCACGGATGCCTGCCCCGACGCTTTCGGGACGCTCAAGGCCCGTGGCTGCCCCGATGCCGACGACGACGGGGTACCCAACCAGAGCGACCGCTGCAAATATGCCGCCGGGGAAAGCCGATGGCAGGGTTGCCCCGACACCGACGGCGACCTCGTGTCCGACCACGAAGACACTGCCCCGACCGGAAAGGCAGCCCCGCCGACAAGGGCTGCCCGCCGCCCGACCGCGATGCCGATGGGGTGCCTGACCGCAGCGACCAATGCCCCGACCAGGCCGGGCGCAGCAACTTCCAGGGCTGCCCCGATAGTGATGGGGATGGTATACCCGACCCGGACGATAAATGCCCAACGGAGAAGGGGACGGCCTTGAAAGAGGGCTGCCCCGCTACTCCCCTCCCTACGGGGCAGGGGCAGGGGGTGGGGTCAAAGCCGGGCAACATGGTACTAATCAAAGGCGGCACTTTCGAAATGGGCGACCAGTTTGGCGATGGCGGCAGCGATGAAAAACCTTTGCACTCGGTGACCGTAAAGGACTTTTACCTGGCCAAGACGGAACTGACGGCGAAGGAATATTTGCAGTTCGTCAGTGAAACCAACAGCCATGCCCCAGAATGGCAAGAAAAGGGAAGCAAATACAACGCAACGACTGGCACTGATACCCAATATAAAAACTTAGGCGCAGCCCTCACCAACGATAGCCACCCTATTGTCGGCATCAGCTGGAACGATGCGGTGGCCTACTGCAACTGGCGCAGCAAAAAAGAGGGCTTTACGCCTTGCTACACGGTGAGCGGCAGCACTACTACCTGCGACTGGCAGGCCAACGGCTACCGCCTGCCCACCGAGGCGGAGTGGGAGTATGCGGCCCGCAGCGGGGGAGCCAAGGAAAAATGGGCAGGTACTTCCGACCAAAACGTACTGGGCCGCTTCGCCAATATGTCCGGTAAGACGGATGGATATGAGTACACCGCTCCAGTAGGTACTTTTCAGGCTAATGCCAAGGGCCTCTTTGATATGAGCGGCAACGTGTGGGAGTGGTGCTGGGACTGGCACGGTGAATGGTACGGTAGCTACTCTTCTTCAGCAGCTACCGATCTCCGTAGTGCTGTATCGGGCTACTGCCGCGTGATTCGCGGCGGCAGTTGGTTCAACGACTTGCGGTCCTGCCGTGCTGCCAACCGCGATTGCGCTTCGCCGACGATCCGCTACGACGATTTGGGCTTCCGTCCGGCGCGTTCGTTTTAGGCAGCTGGCTAGTCCGTGCTGGCTGTCTTGTGAGCAAAAAAACCCCACTCCCGACCCTGCCCCAAAAGGGAGGGAGGGAAGGCACTACGCAGGGCCGGGCCAGTAAGGAGGGAGGGACTGCCTGATACATTCCCTACTTCTCCCCAAACAAAGTACTAACCACATACACCACCAAACCCCCAAAAGCGGCCTCTACGCCCAGCAGCCAATTGCGCACCGTCTCGAAGGTCCAGTCGCCCACCGGGTGGCGGTTCAGGACCCACAACAGTACCAGAAAGTACAGCGGGAACACCACATGGTCCATATCCACGTCGAAAATGCTGGCGGCGCGTTGGAACAGCCGCACTTCGAGCGGCAAGCCAACGTGGGCATCAAACCGGGTTTCTAATTGCCGCCAGGCGGAAATGATCGAATCGCGGTCGGTGTAGCGGAAGCCGAGATAGAGCACCACCATCGTGTCCACTTCGATGGTCTCCACACGCAGCGTCTGGGCGAGGCCGTCGTGGTCGAGCCAGCGTTGGTACTGGCGGGTCTGCTCTTTGAACCAGGACAGGTCGTTCTGGAGGCTGGGCTGCGCCAGGAGAAGGGTAGCGGGGCAGAGGAGCAGCAGGACGGAGAGGAGATTGTTTTTCATTGGCTTGGGTGCTGTCAAAGACCTAATGTGTATATGATGGCAAAACTATTAAATTTTTGCCGCAAACCCCCGCGCATACGCCATCAACTCCGGAAAAAACACGTCAAAATCCGCCGAGAACGCCTCCACATTGGCAAAAAAGTAGTCCAACAAAGCCGCTGGATCAAAATCAAGAGGCAACCGCCTGGCAAAACGCTGGAACACCCATGCTAAACCAGCCCGCTGCTGATAGCCATACAGAAATCGCCCGGCCACCATGTGCGGTATTCGCTCTTGCAACACTGGGGGCATATCGGCTAAGCGTTTTTCCAGGCCACGGTAAGTTTTCTCCACAAATTCATCAAAAGGTTCCTCTGTATGCAACGACCAATGGCGGGCCAGCAAGTGGTCGGCCAGAATATCATGCACCGGCCCGGCGTAGCGACCCGCATAGGGGCGCAATCGGGCGACATTGGTCCGCACTCGCTCATGTGCATCCGTAAAAGCGTCAATAGCGCGGTGCAAGAGAATGCCCTTTTGCACTTGCGCCGGATAATTTTTCCAGGCACTACCCTTTACAAAGTCGCCGCTGAAATTGCCGACCAGCAAGTCTTCATTCCCGAAAGACAGAAAACAATGGGCGAGGTGGTTCATGGGTAAGAGAGGCGAGAGGGGTGAGAAAAATTTGAGAGGAGGGGAGAAAGGGCTGGCCGTAGCCGGAAATTGGGCGAGGTTTTTCTACTTTTGCGCCCGCTATGGCAAATGCTAAGCAAAAACCAATAGACCAATCACTAATAACTATTCTATGCCTCTGCAATGCGGTATTGTTGGCTTGCCCAACGTCGGAAAATCCACTTTGTTCAACGCACTGACCAACGGCAAGGCGTTGGCGGCCAATTATCCCTTCGCCACCAAAGACCCTAATCTCGGCGTCATTTCGGTGCCGGATGCCCGGCTCGACAAACTGGCCGAACTGGTGCTGCCCCAACGCGTCCTGCCCACGACCGTCGAAATACTCGATATTGCCGGGCTCATCAAAGGGGCCAGCCAGGGGGAGGGCCTGGGCAACCAATTCCTGGCCAACATCCGTGAAGTGGATGCTATCATCCACGTGGTGCGCTGCTTCGACGACGATAATGTGGTCCACGTGGATGGCTCGGTGAACCCAGTACGCGACAAAGAAATCATTGATTTGGAACTGGGCCTGAAAGACCTCGAGACGGTAGACAAGCGTATGGACAAGGTAGCCCGGGCGGCCCGCACCGGCAGCCGCGACGACCAGCGCATTTTGGAAGTATTGACCGTGGTAAAGCCGCATCTCGAACAAGGACGCTCTGCCCGCGAACTCTTCTCCACCCTCGATGACGACGGCAAAGCCACTCTCCGTGAACTCTCGCTGCTCACCGCCAAACCCGTACTCTACGTCTGCAATGTGGACGAAAATGCTGTGCTGACTGGCAACGAACACACCCAGAAGTTTCAGCAATCCGTGGCCGCCGAAGGAGCCGAAGTGATCCTGATTTGCGCTGGCATTGAAGCCGAGATTGCGGAACTGGATACCCGCGAAGACCGGCTGGACTTCCTCGCCGCGATGGGCCTGGACGAGCCGGGCGTCAACAAGCTCATTCATTCAGCCTATAAGTTGTTGAACCTCATTACTTATTTCACTGCGGGCGAAAAAGAGGTACGCGCCTGGACGGTGCGCCGTGGGGCCAAGGCCCCCGAAGCCGCCGGGGTCATCCACTCCGATTTTGAAAAGGGGTTCATCCGTGCCGAAGTAATCAAATACCTGGATTATATCACCCTTGGTTCCGAACCCAAGGTAAAAGAGGCGGGTAAGATGGCTGTGGAAGGCAAGGAGTACGAAGTCGGCGACGGCGACATCATGCACTTCCGGTTTAACGTGTAAAAAATGTGCTAATTTGCCAAGATGGACAATGTGCTAATACACATACACCGGTTGGTTTTATTAGTATCTTAACAAATTAGCACATTAGCATATTGACCACATTAGCACATTACTATATGCTTTCTACCATTATCTTCGACCTCGGTGGCGTACTTATTGACTGGAACCCGGAATACGTGTTTCGAGAAGTGATTCCCGACCCGGAACGGCGACGCTATTTCTTTGAAAATATCTGCACCCACGACTGGAATATTGAGCAGGACGCTGGCCGCTCCCTGGAAGATGCCACCACATTACTGGTGAACCAATGGCCAGCATGGGAAACGGAGGTGCGCACTTACTATGGCCGCTGGGAAGATATGCTGGGTGGCCCGATTCAGGAGACTGTGGAACTGTTGCGCGAACTGCATGGCTTGGGGACGCATCGTTTGCTGGCGTTGACCAACTGGAGTGCCGAAACCTTCCCCGTGGCTTTGGAACGCTACGATTTTCTGCATTGGTTTGAGGGCATTGTGGTATCTGGCACGGAGCGTACGCGCAAACCATTTGCCGATATTTACCATCTCTTGCTGGAACGCTATGGTGTACAAGCAGCGGAAGCGGTATTCATTGATGATAGCCTGAAAAACGTGGAAGGCGCGGAGACGGTTGGGCTGCATGGTATCCACTTTCAAAATGCCGATCAACTACGGGAAGCATTACGCAATCACGGTGTAAGCGTCTAAATTGCCAATTTGCCAATCTTCATCTATGCCCTTTTCTGTTTGGCATCGAAAAAAGACAGCAAATCCCCCATTGTGTCCCGCAGGTCTTTGCGGTTCACGATCAAGTCCAAGAAGCCGTTTTCCAGCAAATATTCAGATGTTTGAAAGCCTTCCGGTAAGTCGCGCTTGATGGTCTCCCGGATGACGCGCGGCCCGGCAAAACCGATCAGTGCCTCCGGCTCGGCCAGATTGATGTCGCCCAGCATTGCGAACGAGGCCGTAACGCCACCCGTCGTGGGGTCGGTCATTAGTGAAAAATAGGGTAGGCCCGCTCTAGCCATCAAAGTTAGTTTGGCACTGGTCTTAGCCATTTGCATCAACGAAAATGCACTTTCCATCATCCGTGCCCCACCGGAACGCGAAATGATGACCAATCCCGCGCGCGTCGCCAAGGCTTGGTCAATGGCCAGCGAAATCTTCTCGCCCACCACCGAACCCATCGAACCGCCGATGAACTTAAAGTCCATAGCCGCTACCACCAGCGGGTAGCCATGCACGTTGCCCGCACCAATGGCCAGCGCATCGGTCAGGCCGGTCTTTTTCATGCTCTCCTCCAAGCGACGGTCGTAAGGCTTCAGGTCGGTGAAGTGCAGAAAATCCACCGAGGCCAGGTTGTCGTGCAGCGTGACGTACTCGTGGTTGTCAAACAGAATCTCGAAATACTCCTCCGAACCGATCGCGGTATGGTAGTCGCACTTCGGACACTTATAATAGTTGTCGCGCAAGGCCCGCATGGTGCTGGTCTCCTTGCAGCGTTTGCATTGGAACCAAATTCCTTCCGGTACGTCCTTTTTCGCCTTGGTGGCCGTGGAAATACCTTCTTTTAATCTTTTGAACCAACTCATGAATTTGTTATTAGTGATTGGCTGATTGGTGCCCGGTCGAGCGATTTTTCAAGAAGCGGGCAGCAAAGATAGTACGTGGACTGGACTTTAAACCTTGCACCGTAGTTTTCCAAATTTTCAAAAACGGACAGGGGTTAGCCTGGAAAAATCCCCCTGCACAACCCTTACCTTTGCCGTGTGCCAACAAAGTGGAAAATGCTCTTCATCCTGCTCCGCAAGGAGTTTTTGCTCGAGTTCCGGCAGGGCTATGCGCTGAGCGGGATCATCCTGTACGTGTTTAGCATGGTGTTCGTGGTGTACATCGCCAGCATCAAAGTGCCGCCGCCGGTCTGGAACGTGCTGTTTTGGCTGATCGTGCTTTTTGCCTCCATCAATGCCGTGGTGAAGAGCTTTGTGCAGGAAAGCGGTGCGCGACAGCTGTACTATTACCAGCTGGTTGATCCGGCCATGCTGTTGCTGGGCAAGATTGCTTACAACACGCTGCTATTGTTGGTATTAAGCGGGCTGGCTTTTGGCGCGTACAGCGTGGTGGCGGGCAACCCGGTCAAGGATGGGCCGCTTTTCGCTTTGACCTTGGTACTGGGCAGCTTGGGGTTTTCTATCGCGTTTACTTTCATCTCTTCCATTGCTGCCCGGGCCAACAACAGTGCCACGCTGATGGCCATCCTGAGTTTTCCCGTCGTGCTGCCCATCTTGCTTACGCTAGTGAGGCTTTCGCAAATTGCCCTGCGATTGTTGCAGGATACGTCTTACAAACGCGACATTATCAACCTGCTGGCCATTGATGCCATTTTGATTACGTTGACTTTTGTGCTGTTTCCGTTTATTTGGAAGGACTAATCGGAAATGTGGTCAATGCCCACCGGGTTAGAAAAGTGCCTTTATGGTACGGGAGCATGAACCTACTCCTTTGCTCACTCCATACACGCCTTCACAAAATCCACGAACAACGGGTGCGGACTCTCTACCGTACTTTTTAGTTCCGGGTGGAACTGTACGCCCACAAACCACTTATGACCTTTCAGTTCCATAATTTCCACCAGCCCAGATTCGGGGTTGGTTCCCGTGGGCTGCATCCCGGCCTGCTCAAACTGCTCCAAATAGGTATTATTGAATTCCCAACGGTGGCGGTGGCGTTCGCTGATCGCCGTTTCCTGGTAGGCCAATTGGGCGCGGGATTTCTTTTTCAGTTCGCAGGCATAGGCCCCCAAGCGCATCGTACCACCTTTTTGGGTGATGCTTTTCTGCTCGGCCATCATCGCGATGACCGGGTGAGGCGTATTGGGGTTCACCTCCGTGGAAGAGGCACCGTCCAGCTGTAACACGTTGCGGGCAAACTCCACGCAGGCGACCTGCATGCCGAGGCAAATGCCAAAAAATGGAATGTTTTGCTCGCGGGCGTAACGGATGGCAGTCAGTTTGCCCTCAATACCGCGTTCGCCAAAGCCGGGTGCCACCAGAATGCCATGCAGATTGGCCAGCGATTGGCTCACTGTCTTCATGCCGCCTTCCAGTGCCTCGGCGTGGATGGGCATGACGTGTACCTTGCACTCGTTCACTGCGCCGGCATGCACGAACGATTCATAGATGGATTTGTAGGCATCCGGCAACTCATTATACTTGCCAATCAAACCGATCCGCACTTCGTGCAGAGGATTTTTCAGCTTGCCCAAAAAGGTCTTCCAAGAATGCAGGTTGGGCTCTTTGCGGTCTTTCAGGTGCAATTTGGAGATCACCACCGCATCCAGCCGTTGTTTTAGCAACAATAATGGCACATCGTAAATGCTCTCCGCATCAATGGCTTCGATGACCGACGACATTTCCACGTTGCAGAACAGGGCCAGTTTGCGGCGTAGGTCGTTGCCCAGCGGGTACTCGGTACGGCAGGCCAGGATGTCGGGCTGTACCCCCAGGCTAAGCAGTTCTTTTACCGAGTGCTGCGTGGGCTTGGTCTTCAGTTCTTTGGCCGCTTTCAGGTAGGGCACCAGCGTCAGGTGGATGACGATGCAGCTGTCACGCCCCAGTTCCCAACGCACTTGGCGCACCGATTCGATGTACGGTAACGACTCAATATCACCGACAGTACCCCCCAGCTCGGTGATGACAATATCGTACTGCCCGCTTTGACCGAGCAGCAGCATCCGCCGCTTGATCTCGTCGGTGATGTGGGGTATAATCTGCACCGTTTTGCCCAAATAGGCCCCTTCGCGTTCCCGATTGATGACGGTCTGGTACACGGCTCCCGTAGTCACATTGTTGGCCCGCGAGGTGGGAATGTTCAGGAAGCGCTCGTAGTGGCCAAGGTCAAGGTCGGTCTCCGCGCCGTCATCAGTTACGTAGCACTCGCCATGCTCATAGGGGTTGAGGGTACCGGGATCAACGTTGAGATAGGGGTCGAATTTTTGGATGGTGACGGAAAAGCCGCGCGCCTGTAGTAATTTGGCCAAAGAGGCACAAAGAATCCCTTTTCCAAGCGAAGAGGTGACCCCGCCCGTAACAAAAATGTATTTCGTCATTGTAGTTTGCTCAGTATGTTACGGGGCGCAAAGGTACATTCGTCCAATGGGAAGCGAGGCATGGACTGCTTATTAAAGTACAGAGTTGCCGTTGGTTGCCT
>JAYUXG010000126.1:0-1921 GCA_043753125.1 Saprospirales bacterium
GGACTTGGTTGTGCTGGCTGATGTTGGGCCGCCCAGGACTGTTCAGGAAAAGCAGCAGCAGTACACACCGCTGACCACTGCGGCAAAACGGGCAATAAAGGCAGCAGGTATACACTACCCGCCCACTGCGGCAGCCAGCTGCGCAAGGGCGTTGCTGGCCAGTGTTCCCCGGAAAGCAGGGTGTGTAAATTTCGATGGAGGGCTTCTTCCCGTTGGTCATGATAGACCTCCAGGCACATGGAATCGCCCTGTACCCACTGGCGGCGCACGTCGTAGAGGTGACCTTGAAAACGGATCTCCCGTTCATCTACCCATAAATTCGCCAGATCGGTAGCCGAAATGGTGAGGCGTTGCAAAGTTATGTTCGACGAGGACATGGTCTGCTTGACCGATATTTTGGCATCCACGACCAATATGCCCCAAAAAAAGTACCACCCCGTTGCCTGGAAAGCCAGCAGGATACCGAGGGTGACGACCCAAAGAAACTTTCGATGCCGGGAGGCAAGCAGCATAAGGCAAGCTGTTCGCAGAGGCTACTTCGAACAGCCTCTTGAACCCGACAAAGTAAAGGGGAAGTACTGTATTTTACTACATCTCCGCCCGCAGTACTTCCAACGGTGGCTTGCGCACCACTTCCCGGCTGTTCAGCAAGCCAATGGTGATGGTGATCGCCGTGATGACCACGAATGTCCAGAACAGCGGCCACCACTGGGTGGAGAAAGGAATATGGAAAGCAAAGCGAGCCAACGCCCAGGCACCGACCACCGACAGCCCGACGCCGGCCAGACAAGACAGCGCGCCCAGGAAAAAATATTCAATGGCATTGATCCACAAGATTTGGCGACGACTCGCACCCAGCGTACGCAGCAGCACGCTCTCGCGGATGCGCGCAAATTTGCCCTGATAGATCGAACTGATGAGCACCAGCAGCCCGGTCAAGATACTGAACATAGCCATGAACCGGATGACGAAGGAGACTTTGCGTAGTACCTCGTCCACCGATTTCAGGATCTGAGTGAGGTCAATGGCAGAAACGCCAGGATAGCGCCTGACCAGTTCCGACTGGAATACCGCCGACTGCTCCGCGCTGCCTACCCGTGCCACGACGACGTGGAATTGCGGCGCGCGCTCCAGCACACCCTGCGGGAACAGCACCAAAAAGTTCGTTTGCAACCGGCCAAAGTCCACTTGCCGGACGCTGCCGACTTCACACTCCAGCTGCGCTCCTTGCACGTTGAAGACTATTTTGGTACCGATGTCCGCTTTCATCGCCTTTTGCAATCCATCGGAGATAGAAATCTTGACGGGCTGGCCAGGCGTGGTGTACACGCCCTCCCAAGTACCGGCGAGGAGTTTTTCCGACTCGATTAAGGTGTCGCGAAAGGTGACGCGGTACTCCCGGTCCCATACCCAACCGGGCATGGCCTTGCTGGTGTCGGCCTCATCCTGTAGTTTGGTGCGGCCGTCAATGGTTTCGATGCGCGTGGTCACTACCGGCACTTGTTGCAAAATAGTCAGCCCCTTGGCCCGGGCCAGCAACGCCACGCTGTCTTTATCCGCCGTCTGAATATCGAAGAGAATCATGTTGGGCTGGTTGCCACTGCCAGAGAATTCCACCTGTTTCAAGATCAGGCTCTGGACTAAAAACAGGGTGGACAGCAGCATTGTGCCCAGGCCAATAGTTACCACCAACAGCACGGTTTGATTTTCCGGGCGGAACAAATTGGCAATGCCCTGCCGCCATACATAACTCCATTTTTGGGGGAAAAAACGGCGCACCAGCAGGGTCAGCAATAGCGCAATGGCGTACAAAATAAAAAAGGCCACTGTAATACCACCGATGAAAAACAAGGTCTCGCGCCAAGTGCCAATGAGCCACCGGGTAAACAACACGATGGATGCCGTGATGAGCGCATACACC
>JAYUXG010000127.1:0-1921 GCA_043753125.1 Saprospirales bacterium
TTCTCATGCCGCAATTTTACAAAACATTCTACAAAAATTCAGATAATCAATTGAATATCCGATCTTTATGCCCTGCATTGACTGAAAAGACAGACACTATATAGACCTCCTCGCCTGAAATTATATCCGTAGCGTAATGTCCATCGTAGACGTGGGCTTTCGTCACCGGACCGGAGAACATCGTACCCGCTTCATTATAAATGTACAGTTCACTGCCCTGCGGCAGGTACAGATCGCTCAAGAAGATAGTTGAGCGACACTGCCTCATTCGAGCGGATATTTAGCCGCCAGACGGTAACAATCTCTTTATCGGTGACCTAACCATCCGCTTTGGAGAAGGAAACCGGAATGGGTACGCCATAAAGCGGAGCCTGACGACCTTCTGCATCGTGTGCAGCGATGGCTGCCGCTACATCCACGGGAGGCATCAACTTTACGTCGCTGATCGGGGCGCTTTCGTGGTAAGGAATGTAGTTTTCGAGGTTGGCACCATCGGTTCCATCCAGTACTCTGGTCCGAACCTGTGCAGTAAGCAAGAGGGGGAGAAAACACATCAGGGGTAAAGTTTTCAAAAATAAATGCCTGAAAACTTGGCTACATGTGTGTGTGTGTACTTGCCCGTGGGCGAAAAATCTTTTTCATTAGACATCAATTTTTGGAAGAGATAAAAGAATAGTAGGACATGGCCACGCGGCCATGCCAATACACCGTAAGAGTATGGATAAATAGAAAAAATAGTGGGGCAAAGGCTGACCAGCCGCAATTCCGTCCGCTTGCGCAAGCGAAAATCGATCTAAACGAGATTGCTTGACAAATGTATAAGTAAACTTTTGAGACTAGTTAGCCTTTGGTCGAAAATACTATAGTTAAAGTTTGACATAATCCTACTGGAGAGTTATAGATAGGGATACTAAAATCTGGTCTTTCATCCACTAATTTCCGCGTTCTGTCCGCTTTTCATCTCCAGCATTGAGCAAAATCCTGTCTTCGCTGTTAGAGCCAGCGTATTATGAACCCTCATCAACTTTCATCAACCGTTCAGACTATGCTCACCACCACCCACCTCACCAAACAATATCGCTCGGCCAATGGCGAGGCCCTCACGGTGTTGGACGACGTCAGTTTCGATTTGGCCGCAGGCGATACTTTTGCCATCGTCGGGCCTTCCGGGTCGGGCAAGACCACGCTGCTGGGCCTCTGCGCCGGACTGGACCGGGCCACCAGCGGCTCGGTCACCCTCAATGGCATCGAACTGGAACCACTCTCCGAAGATCAGCGGGCGGAGGTGCGCAACCGCCACGTCGGCTTCGTCTTTCAAAACTTCCAGCTCATTCCCACCCTGACCGCGCTGGAAAACGTGATGGTGCCGCTCGAGCTGCGCGGCGATTCCACTGCTGAGACTGTAGCCCGTCAATGGCTGGGCAAAGTAGGCTTGTTGGATCGCCTCGACCATTACCCGACGCAACTGTCGGGTGGCGAGCAGCAGCGGGTATGTATCGCCCGGGCCTTTAGCAACAGCCCAAAAATACTCTTCGCCGATGAGCCAACTGGCAACCTGGATGCCGATAACGCGGCGGGCATCGTGGACTTGATCTTCGACCTCAACCGCACGGCAGGCACCACGCTGGTGTTGGTAACCCACGACCTGGAACTGGCCAAACGTACGCGCCGCATTCTGAAGATCAAGGGCGGCAGGATTGAGTCGATAACAGATAATTAGGAGGCAGAAGTTAGGAGGCAGGAATCAGGAATCAGGGTTGGAGAAACCAGGAGGTTCAATTGCTTGGCAATATATCAGAATATGTCCGTTTTTTTACAAAATTCGTAACTATACAGCCGCCTTCGGCGGCAAAGAATTAAAAAAAAGTGTTGACAATTTTCAAAATAGCTGTATTTTTTGGCGTTTAAAATGAATGAACAA
>JAYUXG010000128.1:0-1917 GCA_043753125.1 Saprospirales bacterium
GCAGAAGCAGGCGACAGTTTGATCTTGAATTCCTTCATCACATAACTGGTCAGCCCTGAGCAATCGAACCCAGTCTTCGGGCTAGTACCGGCATAAAGGTATTCCGAGCCGACCAGCTCCTGTGCGTAGGCCACGATCTTTTGCCGCTTCTTCATTTCCGTAGTGGTGTGTACGGTAGACGAGGGTGCTGGACCGGACTTGCTGCCATTCGCTTGCTTGGCCAGGGAACAAGCTTCAGCGATCACGAAGCCGATACAGAAGATCACCAGTAAAGAATGGGCACCTTTCATGACGTGTATTTTAATACATAACTTCCAATCTGCCCCTACCCGGTGCTGTTGCCTCGTCTTTTAATTTTTTTTAACAAGTCGGATTCCCTGCATAGTCATGGCTGGCGCAGCCATTCTGCCTTTGAAAAACCAGACATCCAGCGAAAAACGACCGGGCCCCAGTAAGAAAATGGCGGCATACACCGAGAAGTACAGCAATGGCAACTCCTTGTCGGTCAATGGATTGTCCCAGTTGACCGAAAACGCGGCCACTGCCATCGTGACCAACAGCGGAATCAGTGCCAAACGGGTGAACACCCCGAACAGCACTAGCACCGAGCAAATGGCCTCGGCAAACACCACGAAGTAGTAAGAGGCCGTCGAACCCAAGCCCACCGCATCGGGGAAGCTAGCCGGGTCTTCCCCAAAGAGGGCGAGTTTCATGGTGCCGTGGTTGTACACCATGAGGCTGCAAAAGACAATGCGCAACAGCAGTGCCGCCCAATCTATGGATAAAGAGGCAGGATAAAGGAGGTTCCGAAGCATAAGTGGTTGGTTTGGTTAGACCAGGCAAGTTTACAAAAAAATCAGCAATGCTGCTACGGGCTTCTGTCTGATGCGAGACGTTTTTTGTATTTTCACTTTCTACTACCTTTACTCGCCAACCCTTTTTTTAAGAGGCTGTTTTAAAACAACCTCTCATCCCCGGCAAGTAGATGCGTAAGATTATCCACATCGATATGGACGCGTTTTATGCGTCGGTCGAGCAGCGTGACCACCCGGAATTGCGCGGTCTCCCTCTGGCTGTGGGCGGTGGTGGGCCGCGTGGCGTGGTGGCCGCCGCTAGTTATGAGGCCCGGACATTTGGCGTGCGTTCGGCTATGTCCGGGGCCAAAGCGCGGCAATTGTGTCCACAGTTGGTTTTTGTGCGACCCAATTTCGAGCAATACAAAGCCGTATCGCAACAGATTCGCGTGCTGTTTCTGGAATACACCGATCTGGTGGAGCCGCTGTCGCTGGACGAAGCTTACCTGGACGTGACCCACCCCAAAATAGGGCTGCCGTCGGCCACCTTGCTCGCCCAGGAAATCCGTCGGCGCATCTTTGAGATTACCCATTTGACCGCCTCCGCCGGGGTGTCTTATTGCAAGTTTTTGGCCAAAATGGCTTCCGACCTGCACAAACCCAATGGCTTGGCCGTCATCTTGCCGCACGAGGCAGAAGCATTTTTGGAACGGCTGGACATCGGAAAATTTCACGGCATCGGCAAAGCCACCACGGCGAAAATGCACAAAATGGGCGTTTTCAATGGCCATGACCTGAAACAGCGGACCCTAGTCGAACTGGTCCGCCGTTTCGGCAAATCCGGGCGTTTCTACTACAATATTGTGCGGGGCATTGACGAGCGCGCCGTGCGTAGCCAATCAGTGCGCAAATCCATCAGTACTGAACAAACCTTTCATACCGATCTGGATACCACCGAAGCCATGTTCGAGCAACTGGTCCTCCTCGCCGACGACCTACAGGAGCGCATTGAACGCGCCGACAATCCGGGCCGGACCCTGACCCTCAAGGTGCGCTACGCCGATTTTCGCATTGTCACCCGCTCCAAAACGATGGCCCACAACGTCAGCCTGGCCACCGAAAT
>JAYUXG010000129.1:0-1916 GCA_043753125.1 Saprospirales bacterium
AAAGGCGGCAGAAACCCAGCAGACCGCCCTAAATCAACAAACAAAATACGCCGGCAGCGACAATTTGGACGAGGTGGCCTGGTATGCTGAAAACAGCAATAACCAGACTCACCCCGTGGCCGAAAAAAAACCCAATGCCCTTGGTCTCTACGATATGAGTGGCAATGTGTACGAATGGTGCAGCGACTGGTACGGAAAAGACTACTACAACGACCTAATAAAAGGAGTGCAAAATCCAACCGGGCCAACGCAAGGCTCCTACCGGGTGATCCGCGGCGGGTCGTGGGGCTACGACCCGCAGGGCGCGCGCGTGGCCTACCGCGGCAACTACGGGCCCACGAATCGCCTCCACTACCTCGGCTTCCGCCTAGCCAGGACCTTTTAACCTTCTAGCCTTTTTACCTTTTTACCTTTTTTACGCTTAGGACGGCCTGCGCAGCAAGCCGTCTTTTTTATTAACCCGGCCCGGCAATGTCTTGCTAGTATATATACGCTATATATAGCGCAGCATATATAGCGTATATATACACGCGAAGCGTCTATGTGTCACCACTTTTCGTATATATAGGCGGGCGGAGGGTTGATATATATCCGGTTTGGTGACTAGGTGCCACCCCATCCCTAAATCTGTCCCGTACTTTAGTTGGGAGGTCAGGGGTGGGATTAGTCTAACGGCTGTGCTGAAGCAGGGAGAGATTTTTAGCCGCTGTTGGCGTCCTCGCCAACAAGGACAGGAAAAATCACTATAATAGTTGCTACCCCCTGGCGCGATATTTTTAACAAAATCCGCTACGAATATCCGCTCTCCCGCTCGCCCATAATTTATAATTCATCATTCATAATTATTCATGAACCACCTCCAGCACGAAACCTCCCCCTACCTCCGCCAGCACGCCAACAACCCTGTGGACTGGTACGCCTGGAAGCCGGAGGCCTTCGCCAAGGCCAAGGCGGAGGATTTGCCGATCTTAGTAAGCATTGGTTATTCCACCTGCCATTGGTGCCACGTGATGGAACACGAATCGTTTGAGAATGAGGCGGTGGCCGCCTACATGAACGAGCATTTCGTCTGCATCAAAGTAGACCGCGAGGAGCGCCCTGACGTGGATGCCATCTATATGGAAGCCTGCCAAATTCTGACCGGCGGCGGCGGGTGGCCCTTAAACTGCTTCCTGACTTCGGACGGAAAACCTTTCTATGCGGGTACCTATTATCCACCCAAACCCGCTTTCAATCGGCCGGGCTGGCCGCAATTGCTCCAGCATTTGGCCAATATTTGGGCCACCCAGCGGGAAGTTGCACTGGATCAGTCGGAAAAATTGCTCGACCATATTCGGCGCAACGACAATGTATTCTTTGGACAGGAGACTACTGCTACGGCGCAAAAGGTTGATTTTCAATTAAAGGCAGGAATGGGCAAAACTGGTTCGTTCCAGGCAGGCCCAGGTGGGATATTGGAAGACATCTTTTACCAGATGCGTGAGCGTTTTGACCGGGTAGAAGGCGGTTTTGGCGGGGCACCCAAGTTCCCCTCCACGCTGGCCATCCAGTATTTGCTGAATTACCACCATTTCACCGGAAATGCCGAAGCGTTGGAACAAGCAACGCTTTCCTTGGACAAAATGATTCAGGGCGGTATTTATGACCAATTGGGGGGAGGGTTTGCCCGCTACGCTACCGACCGCGCTTGGCTGGTGCCGCATTTTGAAAAAATGCTGTACGACAATGCGCTGCTGGTCACCGTTTTATCTGCCGCTTATCAACTGACTGGTAAGCAACTCTATGCCGAAACGGTACACGAAACATTGGCCTATATCCAGCGCGAGATGACCCACCCGGACGGCGGCTTTTACTCGGCGCAAGATGCCGACTCGGAGGGGGTAGAAGGCAAGTTCTACGTTTGGGACAAGGCGGAA
>JAYUXG010000130.1:0-4891 GCA_043753125.1 Saprospirales bacterium
ACTACGCTCGCCAGCCGGGAAAATCAAGAATTATCGTCTGATCTATGGCCGGTAGCGCAGAGTCTGCTTGATCGCGCAGTAGAACGTGCCTGTAATCTACAAATTAAGGACGAAGATTCTTCTATCGAAAAAGGTTTGCGTATCAGTAAATTACAGACCGTAATCCATACCTTATTTGAGCAAGCCCAGTCTCTTTCCACTTTTCTTGATGCCTTGGATATTGCCGATTTTATTAAACGTCAAACCTACGTTTCACCCAAAACCCCTGAACCTGCAGTATGAAACTCCAACTCGAATCACTCGACACGCTCTTTTTTCGCGATGGTCGCCCATTCAGCATGGGCGAAGATACCCACGCCGAGGGGCTTTTTCCACCATTGCCTTCCACGGTGCTGGGTGCCATACGTTCATTATGGATATCGCCGCAATTGGAAGCCCCAAATGCAAGTAAAGAAACATTAGCAACAGCGTCGGAAGGCCAACTAAAGTTAGCGTTTTTAGGTTTGGGCGTAGCAGGTATACCTGTCTTTCCCGCACCGCTCGATTTGTTTTTCCCAGAAAAAGGCCAGTTGTCCCAGCCCATGCGGTTGATAGATAAAACGACTATTCCATCCTCGCCTCCGGCGGAAGTCAGCCACCTTTTTCGAGGAGATTCCGATGGAAAAATCGAATCAGTAAGCAGTCATTTGATTGATGTATCGGCGATGACCGACTATATAAACGGTATAATTCCTAAACCGGGTTTTGCTTCAAAACCTATAGGCCACTACGTAAAGAAAGAAGCCAAGATTGGCATTGGCCGTTCCAACGACACCCACCTCACGCAGGAAGGCCAACTTTTTCGCGTAGCCTACAACCGTTTGGAAAACAAGACCGGCGAAAGGCTGCATCTACTGGTGGAAGTTAATGGTTTTGACGCTGCAACGGCAGCCATTTCGGACTATGCCGTAATGCCATTGGGAGGAGAACGCCGCAGTGTATCCGCACAAAGCGTAGACTTCAATCTGCCGAAGCCTCCGAAGATAAAAGGCCAACGCTTTAAACTTTGTCTTCTTACACCGGGACTAT
Source organism: Saprospirales bacterium (assembly GCA_043753125.1). Classification (GTDB taxonomy): domain Bacteria; phylum Bacteroidota; class Bacteroidia; order Chitinophagales; family Saprospiraceae; genus M3007. The sequence goes on from JAYUXG010000130.1 coordinate 1,069, forward strand.
TTTCTAGTTGGTCTCCTATTCATCTTTTGGAAGATTACGCTGGCTTACAACTGATTGCTGCTGCTATTGGCCGACCCATTTCGGTCGGCGGCTGGGATGTGGCCAATCAGCGACCAAAACCCATGCGCCGGGCGGTTCCTGCCGGTAGTGTATTCCTGTTCGAGGCAATCAATGAGGTACAAGCCAACCAAGTTGCCAAGGACTTGCATGGTTTTTCGGCCTGTGCTCCTCCTGAAGACCGTTACGGCTTCGGCCTTTGTTTCATCGCCCAACCCTTTGACAATCAAAATCTTTAACTATGTTTCAAATTGCCAAACCTCTTTTTCTCATCTGCGAAACGCCACTCCATGCCGGGGCAGGCGGCGGCATTGGTACTGACCTGCCAATTCAGCGCGAAGAGCATACCCAATTCCCTAAAATAGAGGCCTCGGGGATCAAGGGGGCATTGCGTGAATCATTCGAGCAACAATTTTCCAAGAAGGGGTCAGAAAGAGGACTTGAACCCGACCTTATTGCTGTTTTCGGCCACCCCAAAGAGGGCGATAAAAATGCGGGTTCGCTCGGCCTCACGGATGGAAGGCTCCTGCTTTTCCCGGTACGTAGTCGTCAGGGCATTTTTGCATGGACGACTTGTGCTCGTGTATTAACGCGCTTTGTCCGCGACTTGCAAGTCAGTGCAGCTAATCAGGGTGGGTCAAGCGTCGCCAATCTATTGACTCTGGTGCAGGCACTGTTGACTAAAAATAAATGCACCGTACCGGCTGATAGTGCTATTGTCAAAGGCACCGAAGTTTGGTTGGAAGAATACAGCATCACCGTCGAAGAAAATCCAGCGGCCACGGCACTGGCCACCGCCCTGTCCAAGACCCTTGACATACCAGAGTTGCCGCAGCATTTCGTGGTCATTCCAGACGATTACTTCGCTGATTTTGTACAACATTGCACGGAAATCCATACACGCATTCGCATTGGCGAGGCAGGGGTCGTTGAAGATGGGGCACTTTTCACTGAGGAGCATTTGCCCGCTGAAAGCGTGCTTTACTCGTTGGTGCTGGCCCATCCGGAGTTTACCAAAAAAACGAAGCAGGATGGGAGCCACGACCGCGCTATGTTGGTGCTGGCCCATCCGGAGTTTACCAAAGAAAAAGGCCGATCAGCAGTAGAGATTCTAGATATTTTTGAAAAAGGTTTAAAACCCATCGTCCAGATTGGAGGCAACGCCACCTTGGGCAAGGGCATCGTTCGCACTGTCAAAACTTTTTTAAGCCATGAATAAGCCCATAAATCTGGAAGCCGTTCGTGCCCGTTTTGCCTTTGAGTGCGCCGAAGCAGGCAATAAAAAGCAGGCCGCTACCAAAGCGACAAATGAAGACTCCAATTACTCAGCCGCTGTGCAGGAACTTTCTTCCATGATTCGTATGAATGGACTGCGTGCCACAATGGCGTATTACTATTCCAAAGGCGGGGCGCACAAGCAGGTCTTCGATGATGTAAAAAAATGGTTCCAGAAGGAAGACCAAACCAAAATGATCGCCGCAAAATTTGTGGAACAAGGCAACTTTATGAAAATTCTGCTTGACCTGACGGACGATGAATACCGGATTGTACAAGCCGAAGTACTGACGCTAGCCAACTGGATGATCCGTTTCGTGAAGTCTCCCGAAAACAATAATGATCAAAACTTAGAAAATCAAGGCGATGGACAACCTTAAGCTGGTAGAATTCAACATTAAGCGAGATGCAATACTAGAAACAGAAGATAGACGCCAACGTGTGTCTGTTTCAGCAGCCGTACTAAAGAAAGCCTTCATTACCCGTGCCTGGCTTGACCGCACCTTAATTGACTGTGCGTTAGGCAAATGCCGCCTTGGTGCCCACGTGCGCGAAAACGGGCGCGAACTGGTGGCGACCGAAGTGTGGCTGGCTTTGGAAAAAAATATTCCCTCATCGGCAGGGCAACCAAGGGAAATGTTTAAAAATTTTGGACTTGAACTTCATAAGCCCCGATTGAATGCGGATAGAACTGGTACTGCATTTTTTCAATTGGATAAGTTGGAAGACAAATCAGGTGGCAAACTGGCCCGCCGTTTCAAATCGGATAACGACAGGGACGGTGGCGATTTATGCAATTTTCGTTTCGACAACGATCTGCTGCAAAGGCTCGATCAACGGCAAACTGGCAATGCCGCTCATTTGGCTCCCGCTGGGGTCATTGATGTCGTTTTTACCCCCGACTGGCGTCTCGTACTCGGCATGGGCGAAGCATCTGTGTACGAAACCCACCTGACGCTGCATCATACTTATGGTTTCCCCTATATTCCCGCATCTTCCATCAAAGGTGCTTTACGACATTATGTAGCAGAAAATGCGCCTGATATGGTGGAAAAGATCTTTGGTGAAAACGATCAGCATTCTAGCACCAAAAAGCCAATACGTGGCCAGTGTATCTTCTTTGATGCTTTTCCGCTTAAAGCACCACGTGTAGAAGTGGACGTAATAACTCCGCATTATCCTGACTATTACAGCAAGGGACAACCACCTGCTGACTGGCAAAGTCCCAATCCGATTCATTTCCTGACGGTGGGGCATGGTACACCCTTTCGCTTTTTAATTGGATTGCCTAATAGTAAAGACATGACAGGATTAGGTACACAATTAGGTAGATGGTTAAAAAATATGCTGGAAGAACGTGGATTAGGAGCGAAAACAGCAGTGGGTTATGGCTATTGGCAACAGATAGCCTAAGATGGTTGATATTCAGATTGAAACCTGCCAAGTTTCAAAAACTTGGCAGGTCTACAGGCCGCAAGACAGAGCATCCAGCAGTACACTACAAATTATCACTACAAAGCAGGCCATCCACAACACTCACTTTAAAACCTCCGGTCCAAACCCATGCAATCCGCCAAATACCACCGCCTCCGCACCGACTGCCTCACCGCTATAGCCGACCCTAACCTCGAAAAATGCTTCGAGCTATTGGCCGAAAGCCTTGACGAGCGTACCTCCACCTACAGCGATTACATCCTGCTGCGCGGGCGACTGAGCAGTGCGCTCCAATCGTTGGGAGCAGGCCAGACCACGGCACAAGAGCATAATGTCACCCTCAGTCAAATCCGGGCGGGCCTGCTCCACTTTGTGAACGACACCCTGCAACCGGCCGATGTCTCCCTGCTGCGCCGCATCCACGACCGCATCCTGATCGTGGCGCACCAAGACAGCCCGACCGACTGGACGGGGCTGTTCCCCGAAGCGTTCTTTTCCCACACCTGCATCATGCACTATGGCGAAGCCATACCGGACAAGTTTCAGTCGCCGGATGTGGTTATTTTCGATGACTTAGAGTGTGTGGACACCGACCACCATGCCCAGATGAAGCAGTTGAGCGAGGCCATGCCCGATGCGAACCTGCTGTACTTTGGCAAAGTCAATCCGTTTGCCAATGGTACGCCCGAGGAGCGAGCGATCTTTCCGCGTATGGCCAATGCCAACTCCAAATTCACTGTCCACGCCCGCCTCCGCGAACTGCTGGAGTTTCGGAAGATCTACGGATTGCCACCTAATTCTTAATCAAACATACGTCCATCTCATGCCCCGCACCCACGACCCCGCCCGCGAACACCGCATCCTCGAAGAAGTCATCGTCGACGCCTACGACGACGAATAACAGCTCATAGGCTGGTACTACTACCTGGCCGAAAACCTTGTCTTCCCGATCCCGGCCACCGCCCGCCTGCCCCTGCGCGGCGGGAAGTCCGAGACCAAGTCCGTACAGATCGTGGAAGTGGATCCCAAAAGTGAAGCGGGCGGGCGCATCCGGCTG
>JAYUXG010000131.1:0-4890 GCA_043753125.1 Saprospirales bacterium
TACCCGACCGCATCCTGCACCTGGCCGATGAGGTAGTCAATATTGACCTGACCGCCGATGAGCTGATTGCCCGCTTGCGCGAAGGCAAGATTTATTCGCCCGACAAGGTGCCGATTGCGCTGAATAATTTCTTTCAGACTGAAAAAATACTGCAACTCCGCGAACTCGCCCTCAAAGAAGTGGCCACCCAGGTAAAGCGCAAGATCGAGACCGAAATGGTGCGCCCCAACGACCTGCGCTCAGAACGTTTCATGGCCTGCATCAGCACCAACGCCGACACAGCCCTCAACATCATCCGCAAGACCGCCCGCCTGGCCGCACACTATAATTCGCGCTGGTACGTGCTATACGTGCAGACGCCTGCCGAAGATCAGGATCGGATTCCGCTGGCCATCCAACGCCATTTACTAAACAACTTCAAACTGGCTACCGAACTGGGCGGCGAGGTGATTCAGGTGAAAAGTCCGCGCGTAGCCACGGCTATTATCGAGACCGCCGATAGTCGGCAAATTACCACGCTGTGCATCGGTAAGCCCCACCTGAACCTGTTGCAAATCATCCTGAGTACCAATGTGTTCAATCAACTACTGAACAAGATGTCGGCCTCGGATGTGGATATTGTGATTATGTCGTGAGCGGAAAGTGTCACCGAGGCTCACCAAGAAAAGGCTGTAACATTTAAAGAATATAATTTATGCGAATTATGGGTTCAATTAGATAAGCATCTGAATGCCAAGTACTTAGACTTTCCAAGTTTCAAAAACTTGGAAAGTCTCATCACTAACTGCCTGAAAATCAGCACCAATTTAAAGCCATTATTGGCATAATTTACAATACTAAGCCACCCAGTAAACCAGTAACCATTCAACCAACCACCACCATGCAGGTTCGCATCAAGACCAAAATCGCCACGGCTGCCGGGCTATTTTTCGTGGCCATCGCCCTAATCACTGGGCTGTCCATGTGGTACCTCAACCGCCTGTCGGGCGATGCGCGGGCCATCCTGACCGACAACTATGATTCGTTGATCTACGTAGAAACCATGCGCAAGGCCTTAGACGATTACGAGCATACGCCCACGACGACAGACAAGGCGATGGAAGCCTTCGAGGCTGCCTTGCTGGATCAGGAGCGCAACATCACCGAGCCTGGCGAGGAAAAAGCTACCGTGGCCCTGCGTCGCTCCATAGAGCAATTTCGCCGCGATAGTGTCCTGGACAGGCGCAACTTAGCCGATATCCGCCAAAAACTGCCAGAAATAAATGCGCTCAACCTACAAGCCATCGTCCGAAAAAACGAGGTGGCTAATCAGACCGCCGACCAGGCAATCCTCCTGATCAGCATCATCGGCACGTTCGTACTGCTCATCATGTTCAGTGCCATCATCAACTTTCCGGGCTACATCGCTAACCCCATCGCCCGGCTGACGGAAGGCATCCGCAGCATTGCCGCCAAAAACTACGGCGAACGTCTGGAATTTGAGGGCAACGACGAATTTGGCGACGTAGCCACTGCCTTCAATGAAATGGCCGAGCGGCTCGATGCCTACGAGCACTCCAATCTGGCTGAACTGCTTTTCGAAAAACGCCGTATTGAGGCCCTCATCGCCAACTTGCAGGATGCGGTCATCGGGTTGGACGAGCAACAGCGGCTGCTGTTCGCCAATCCAGTCGCTTGCACCCTGCTGGGCCTTCGCGCAAGCGAGCTATTGGGTCAGTACGCCCCGGACGTGGCGTTGCACAACGACCTGTTCCGCTCCATTCTACAGGCCAGCACCAATGGGCAGCCGCTCAAGATTTTTGCCGATGGCAAAGAAAGCTACTTTACCAGGGAAAATGTGGTGGTCGGCGTAGAGCACAACAAGCAGACGCGAGCGGCAGGCCGGGTGCTGATCCTCCGTAACATCACCCCCTTCAAGGAGCTGGACCTGGCGAAAACGAACTTTATAGCCACCATCTCGCATGAACTGAAAACACCGATCGCCGCCATCAAAATGTCGCTCAAACTATTGGGCGACGACCGCATCGGCCCTCTGAACGGAGAGCAGCAAAAGCTCGCCGCTCAAATCCGACAGGAAAGCGAGCGCCTGCTGCGCATCACCAGTGAACTACTCGACGTGGCGCAAATCGAGACCGGCAATATCCGGCTGACTACTACTCCCACCCGCATCCCCGATCTGGTGGCCTACGCCACGGAAGCGGTACAAAGCATACTCACGGACAATCACTTGCGCGTCGAGACACACTTCGGCGAGCAGTTGCCCGAACTACAAATTGATGCCGAAAAAACCGCCTGGGTGCTGGTAAACCTGTTGAGCAACGCTGCCAAGTACTCGCCGGAGGGCGAGCGCATCGTGGTGGAGGCCAGGCGCGAAAACGGCTCGGTGGTCGTGGGCGTGCGCGATTTTGGCCAAGGCATCGACGAGAAATATCAGCAGCGTTTGTTCGAGAAGTTCTTTCAGGCTCCAACCGGCAACCGCGAAGCATCCAAGAATGGTTCGGGGTTGGGACTGGCTATTTCCAAGGATTTCATCGAGGCTCAGGGTGGACGCATTTGGGTGGAAAGTAGCGTGGGTAGCGGCGCATTATTTGCTTTTTCGTTGCCAGTGGGCGGGTAAAAGCGAAAGCTGTGTTCATGGTTTAGGCTGCGTTCGTCTGTCTCGTCCTAAAATAACTTTACAAATAAGAGATAATCCTGAGATGACTTTAATTTAGTTGCGCATTTAAAAATTTGGGGTTCATACAATATTTTTGAATGGCCTGCACCGCCTGATCAATATCAATGGTATCATTTCCATCTTGGCAGTCTTTATCCCCACTGATAAAAGGACAGAGCAAGGATTTTATTTCGGTCCGGTGTTTCAAATATATATCGGCCGCTCTGGGTCTGACAATTTTTGGGACACCCGATATGTCGTAAGTAGTAGTCTCCAGCTTCTTACTCAGCTCTGTTTCATTTAATCCGAAGTGCATGAGCAAATCATACAGGGCTAAAGGAAAAATGCTGGACACGAATTTTTCCGACTTCATAGTTGGATCTAGGCGCATAGTTTTATAGTACTTTTCCATGCTGCTGGCAAAAAACATAGACATATTTTCCGGGTACCGGTGTCGCTGAAACTTGGTAGATACTGCATAGTATTTTGCGAAAGCAATAATTTTATTCATGGCAGTATCCTGATTTTGATAGGCATAGTTTTCGTACATAGCCAGATACAGCTCTACTGTTTTTTCACTATAATAGATATAATCTTTTGGAATATCCAAAAACTTGTACAACCGGGCTTCATATCCGCTTTGGCCGGGCTTTAGCACCGGGGTAATCAGCTGCAACACATATCCATCGGCCAAAATAGTAGGGAATGCTTCTCCCGCTTTTTTCATCGGTACCGTGGTGCTTACCAATACTTCATGCTGGGCATTCCACATATCCGGCGTACCGGTCAGAGTAGAGTGACTACCCAACAGAAATGGTTGGTTGCCGTTGAAGGCGTCCACCGTTTTGGTCAGCATGGAAGGGTCGTAAACACCTGCCCAGTAATTACCCAATGCCTCATCCATGGCCGCTTGCTGTCCTCCTTGCAATTCATTTTTATAGTGTCCTTTATCACCGCCATAAGAAATAAGCACGCCGTTGGTGCAGCCAAATTTACTGTTAAACCCGTCTTTTTCGTACAAGGTTTGCGTATGCGATACTTCATGCAAAATAATCGCTTCAAAATCACTGTCTCCGGCCGCAATTTCCCCGAACATAACATAACCCAAGGAATTGTTCTGATTGGAAGCACAGGGCCAGGCAAAAGAAATACCCTGATCCGGGTCGAAAGACCGGCAAAACAAGTAATCGCCGGTGTTACTCAAACCTTTTGAATCATTGATCATCCGGATCTCAATGGTCTTGATCGTTTTCCCTGATATTTTTGTCAAGCGGTCAAGCGACTGCCGCAGCAAACTCTTTTTATCATTGATGGCACTATACACTTTCTTAATATTGGGGGGTGCTATAGTATTAAATGTCGTTAAGTTCTGGGCGGTGAGGTATACCGCACTAAATCCATCTTCGCCCGACGGCACCAGGTTTTTAAAATTTTTCGACAGGGTCGCTTTTTGATCGAAATACAAAAAAGTATAGTTTTGGGAGAATAGAAGACCTTGATACTGCATAAACAGTACAAACGGAATCAATATGTTTTTTTTCATTGTAAGGGTGGATTTACGGTGAAATAAAGAGTGGTGTCTGATATCTGGATTTTTCGTTTTTACAAACCGGGGTTATGTGGAAATGATTACTCTTCCACGAATACATTTTCACTCATCTGGATAATCATATCCTTAGTTTCAAAGGGAACAATATTTCGCTCTCCATTTTCGTACATGGCCCGCCCCGATACGACTATTTGCATGGCCTGACTTTTCTTCAAAACAGGAATGGTCATCCTGGCGGCTAAGGTATTATAAGCGGAAAGTCGGTAAGGGCCTCGCAAGACCACCTCCCCAGCATCTTGAATTTCGAGTAGCACTTCGATCCAGTATAACACTCCCTCATTGGGCAGGCTGGCATCCAGATTGCTTATCAATTCTACATTTTCAGTCAAACCCGTATTTTCCAGTATTTCAAAACTTTTCAAAGGTTGACTGTAATCCAGCTGATCTAGCAGCAGCCGGTCCACCTGGAGAGATACCTCCTGGGTAAATGGTATGGCCCCGGTATCCGTAAAAAAATCAAAATCAATTTTGAAGGTGGTTCGCCCGATTTTGGGAAATAATTCTATGATGCTTTTCCCTTCTTCGACCAGGTTAATTTCTAGGCGGACCGTTCGGTTGCTGACCGGAATGATACTTCCCACGGTCTTACCTCTTATTTTCAGTGGTTGTTCCTTGATAGAAAAAA
>JAYUXG010000132.1:0-1914 GCA_043753125.1 Saprospirales bacterium
AGCACGCGGCTGAGCTGGTACGTGCAGATACACCCACTACGTTATGGAAGTCTTGTCGAAAAAAATGACTTACGCCGAACTTCAGGAACTGGATATTCCGGAAGGCGATACGGGTATTTATGAACTCCTGAACGGCGAAATCGTGCGACGATCATCCCCCCATACTCCACATCAAAGAGCTTCACTCAAACTTATCCTCTTACTTGGGGGCTATAACCAGGAAAAAAGCTTGGGAGAAATTTTCCATGCCCCTTATGACGTTTATCTGGATGAGCACAATGCAGGCATTCAACCGGATATCCTGTTTGTGAGCCACGAGCGCAATTTTGTCATCCGTGACAACAACGGCATCGTGGGCGCACCCGATCTGATCGTCGAAATCCTCTCCAAAGGCACGGCCGCCAAAGACCGGGGCATTAAAAAGGACATTTATGAGCAGTTTGCGGTCCGCGAATACTGGATCGTGGACCCGCAGGCCCGCAGCATCGAGGTGTACCAAATAAAAAATGATCGCTATCGCTTGTGTTCGTTTGCCGCAGAGGATGGCACCATCAAGTCGTCGGTGCTGACCGATTTGGAACTGGAGGTGAGTGTGGTTTTTTAAGCGAAGGGTGATGTACCTCATATTACCGCAACACATCCTTCAAAATCCCCATCCCGCGTTCAATCTCTTCCTCGTTCACCGCCGCAAAACCCAACCGCGTGGCATTCAGGTGGGCACCGTAATGCAGTCCATCGGAGATCCAAAGCCCCTTTTCGCGGCTTTTGCGGGCCACTTCGGGCAACAGGAAAGCCCGGTCGAATTTTGCCCACACCGCCAACCCACCGGTGGGTTTGGAAAATTCGACGACCTCTCCTAGTTCCGTGTTGAGCATCTCGCAGAATAAATCGCGCCGATGGTGGTAGGTTTTCTGGGCTTTTTTCAAGTGGCGACGCATTTCGCCATCGCGAAAAAGCACCGCCACTGCCGCCTCCAACAGGTTATCACCCTGCCGGTCAATGATGCGCCGCAGGTTGGCCATGCCCTCGATCACTTCCGCCGGAGCAACCACGTAGCCCACGCGCAACGCCGGAGAAAACACCTTGCTCAACGAACCGACATAGACCACGTTCCGGCCCGCATCAGCTGCCGCCAGCGGCAAGATCGGGTTGCTGTTGTAGTGAAAATCGTAGTCGTAGTCGTCCTCCAAAATGCAAAAACTATGTTGCTGAGCCAATTGCAATAAGCGTAGTCGGCGTTCGGCGGGCATGATGACCGTCGTCGGGTGCTGGTGGTGGGGCGTGACGTAGACCATGCGCACCGTCGTTTTCTGGCACAGCGCAGCAATCGCCTCCACGTCAATCCCATGCTCGTCTACGGGAACAGTCATCAGGTTGGCACCCCCTTGCCGGATAATCAGGTTGCAGGAGGTATAGGACACTTCGCCGACGACGACGACCTCGCCGGGCTGCACGATGCACTGCACCGCCAGGTGGATGGCCATCATAGTGCCGCGCGTAATCAGCACATTGTCAATAGTAATGGGTAGCCCACGACTCTCGCGGAGGTAATCGGTAATCGCAGCGCGGAGGGAAGGTTCGCCAGTGGTCTCCCCATAAAACAACAGATTTTTCCGAAAACCCTGGCGCAGTGCCGTCCGGTAGGCGCGGCTAAGGGCATCCCACGGCGCAATGCGCACGTCGGGAAAGCCATCGTTGAAGGCCAGTGCGTTGGAGCCTCTCAAGATGGGCAAGGCCAGCAGCGGGTTCAGTCGGAAGCGGAAACCCGCTTTGTGCGGCGCGTCGGCGAGGGGCAAGACAGTGTTTCTCTTGAGCGGAACCGGCCGAAGGTCCGGTAGTTTTTGGCTGACAAAAGTGCCGCGCGAGGTTTGAGCTTCGAGCCAACCCTGGGCCAGCAATTCATCATAGGCGGCC
>JAYUXG010000133.1:0-1912 GCA_043753125.1 Saprospirales bacterium
CGATATGCCGGGGCTGACCTTCGACAATATCTTGCTTACCCCGCAGAGCCTTCGTTTGATCGATGTGGGCATTTCTGCCCTGCGGACGCAGGTGGGCGAGCGGCTTTTTGAGCACTTTGTAAGCCAGGAAATCGCAGAATTGGAGGAGTTTCGGAAGTTTTTCTTGTCGCGGTAAAGCGGTTATGAGGGAATAGTTTGTGGAGGGTAAAAAAATTTTGAAGAAAATTTCTCTTACCATCCACAAACTATTTACAGAAAAAACCCGGCATATCTGACATATTGCATCTTCTTATTATTATAAAATATCATAAAATGCAAGATAAACTAAACAAAATTTTTGCTTTCCTACAGGAAAATGGCAATAGAAAATACTATTTAAACTGGCGTCAAAAGCAATATGAAGCGGAATTATACCCATTTAACTTAGGGAGCGAACGAGCCTTTGCTCTGTTATATCATACTTTTTACTCGCAATCACAAGCTAACCTTGATAAAGCACAAGACTTTTTCGAGAAGCTTAGTAATGATTCAAACGCGCTAAACTCATTTAAAACATTTCATCAACATCTTGATCCTGAAGGAAAGTTTTCTCCTGAAACACCTTACTTATCTCTTTATAAAGCATTAGAGACCAAGGATGGTTGGGGGAAAAAGACCAGTGCATTATTTGTAAAAAACGTTTACAATATTCATCATTTGCCTCAAATGAACCATCTGCGTTTTTGGGAAAACGCACCACCTCTTTCAAAACCTGATCACCTTTTTTTGCCTGTCGATGCGGTAATTAAAGAAATTTTCAAACATCTTGATCCCTCTGTAAATTCTTTTGAGGAAATAAATAAGGCTCTTGAAGAGAATGGAAGTATGGAAATTTGGGATGACTTATGGTTTTGGGGGTTTATAACTCAAAAAGGATCTAAGGGTAGTAGAGAGTTCGTTTTTAATAAGGGTAAGTATTGGCTGCTTTTATTTACGCCCAAAGATTCTGAAGCAATGAAGGATATAGAAGCAAGATGCAAGAAATTTATTGACATAATTCAAGGTAAACAGAACTGAATGCTTGTGTACTTTAAGAGCTTGGGGTCGGCTTTTTCTTCCATCTACTTTTCGCAAACTCCACCACTACTGGCATGACCGACAGTACGATGATGCCCACTACTACCAGTTCAAAGTTGTTTTTCACAAAAGGCAACTGGCCAAAATAGTAGCCCGCTAGCGTCAGCAGTGTTACCCAGATGATGCCGCCGATCACGCAATAGGTAATAAAGCGGCGATAGTCCATCTTACCCACCCCGGCTACAAAGGGGGCGAAAGTGCGGACGATGGGAATGAAACGCGCCAGCACCAAGGTACGCGCACCGTGTTTTTCGTAGAATTCCTGGGTACGGAACACGTACTTTTCCTTCATGAACCAATAGTCGCGGGTAAACACCGACTTGCCAAGATACCGTCCAAAAAAGTAGTTGGTATTGTCCCCCAAAATGGCGGCCACGAACAGCAACGGGATCAGCAGCCATACGTCCAGGATGCCCGTCCGGGCGATGATGGCCCCGGCTGCGAACAGCAGCGAATCACCGGGCAGAAAAGGGGTGACCACTAACCCGGTTTCGCAAAAAATAATAAGGGCCAGGATGAAATAGGTCTGCCACTGATACTCGCGCATCAAGCCTTCCAGGTGGACATCAAGGTGGCGGATAAAATCAAAAAATTGGGCGAACAGGTCGAGCATCAAAAAGCGGTTTGGCTGATCTAAAAGCCGCAAAGAAACGCGGATCGAACGGATTTGCGCGGACTTTCACGGGATTTTCATCCCATAAATGACGACTCGAAAGAGAAAAAGTTTGTACTTTACATAAAGTTGGGCGGACATTCCTGGTTTTTTTGTGAATAGCATTTGGGTGAGGCCGGAAAA
>JAYUXG010000134.1:0-27024 GCA_043753125.1 Saprospirales bacterium
CTATCATTGACACCACCATCAAAAACGGACAGTCCGTTTTCCACGCCGTTGCGGCTATCGCTCATATGCCAGCACCGACAAAGTCGGCTGTATAGTTACTGCAAACCAAATTTATCATAAAAATATGATAGTCAATTAAATAGGAAGAATTTTAACTTCTACAACTTAAGAAAGAAACCATTGTCCAATGGATAAAGTAACCAAATACAAAAAGGCGGTCCGTCAATTAGCCGAAGAAGTGGCGCAACTGGGCCAGTTGCCCGACGACCTAATAGAAACCCAACTCATCACGGATGATGAACATGGCCACTACCTGCTTTATTTTAGTGGTTGGAAAGAGTACGAACGTACCTACGGCTGCTTTTTCCACGTGGATGTACGCCTTGACGGCAAAGTTTGGTTACAATACGATGGAACCGACTTAATCCTTGCCGAAATGCTGCTGGAAAAAGGGGTTCCCAAGGAAGATTTGGTAATAGGCTTTCAAGCCCTGCCCAAGCGGAAATATCTGGATTTTGCAGTAGCCTAAGCTGTTTTTTACCGAAAAACCGCACCAACCGGCAACACAAAACCCGGGATCACCGGCTCCGCGGAACAGCTGTCTTCTCCGGTGCAGATGGTCATCTGTTTGCCGCGATAGACATGTACTTCCTGTAATTTCGGGAAAACGTGCCACACGACCGGCACCTCGGCGCGACGATAGTCTGCCAACTTCTGGTAGGCCTTACACTGTTGGTCATAAGTGGAAATGACTTCCACGACGAAGAGCGGAATCTGATTGGTTTGGCGAAAAGCCTTGATCTGTTCTATGGAGAAATAGGCAATATCCGGCCGACGGTGATGGTTTTCACCAAAAAAAGTATCTACTTCCGCTAATAATTTACCCAAAGCCGGGTTTGAAGGGCGCAACCTGTCCAGTAACGCTTCAAGGTTGAGCAGCATAAATTGTTGTTCCTGGTTCATCGTGCGCAGGGTTTTTATAATAAAACCTTCCACCCACTCATACTTATAGCGGTCCTCGCGGGATAGGTATTTGCGCTCAAAATCCGTCCAGGAAATGGGTTTGGGCGCAGCCTTTTCAGGAGCGGGTGCAGCGGTAGGCAGGGACTTCGGTCGTGCGGCAGCAGCGGTCATGGCAAACTTGTTTGTGGGCAAAGATAGGGGTTGGAACGCTTTTTTCCGCCTAGCCAAAAAACAAAACGCTATGCAAAAAGGAGCATCGGAAAAGCCTTTACAACCCCCCCAGACCCAACGCAAACAGCCCGGCATAGAGGCGAAAATGACCCCCCAACCCGAGTTTATGGGTCAGACCGAAGGCTCGGGCCGCTTGGAAGGCAAGGTAGCCATTATCACCGGCGGTGACAGTGGCATTGGTCGGGCCGTGGCGGTTGCCTTTGCCAAAGAAGGGGCGTCGGTGGCCATCAGCTACTTGGACGAGACAGAAGATGCTGAAAAAACGCAACAGATTGTGGAACAACTGGGGCGGCGTTGCTTGTTGATTCCCGGCGACATCAGCGATGAAAAACACTGTCGGGCCATCGTGGAGCAAACCGTGAAGGCGCTTGGTCATTTGGACATTCTGGTCAACAACGCGGCTATGCAGTTTCCGCAGGACAGCGTCGGAGACATCAGTGCCGAGCAACTGCAAAAGACGTTTGCGGTCAACGTCTTCTCTCACTTCTACCTCAGCCGCTTTGCCTTGCCCCACCTCAAAAAGGGCAGTAGTATCATCTGCACGACCTCCGTGACGGCCTACCGGGGCAGCAAGGAACTACTGGACTACGCTTCCACGAAAGGAGCCATCGTTTCTTTCGTACGTTCGCTATCGGCCTCGTTGGCCAAAAAGGGCATCCGCGTCAATGCGGTGGCCCCCGGCCCCATCTGGACACCTTTGATCCCGGCCACTTTTGATGCCAAGAAGGTGTCCACTTTTGGCTCCGATGTGCCTTTGGGCCGGGCCGGGCAGCCAGAAGAAGTAGCCCCCTGCTACGTATTTCTGGCCAGCGACGATGCCTCCTATATCACTGGGCAAGTGTTGCACCCCAATGGTGGGGAAATCGTGAATGCGTAAAGGCACGACTTTTTTAACATTTCCTTAAAACAAACTTAAAACGCTTTTCTAACCAATCAATACTCAATCATGAAATACCTTAAATTTTTCTCCTTGTTGCTGGCACTCGCTAGCTTCACTATGACTTCCTGCACCAACGACAAACCGAAGGACAGCGAAAAGATGGCCGACAAGGTCAACGATGCAAAAACGGAAACCAACAAATCGGAAGAGGATGCCGAAATGCTAGTCAACGCGGCCAGCTCTGATATGTATGAAATCAGTGCCGGAGAAACAGCCGCGATGATGGCTACGCAGCCTTCGGTGAAGGAATTTGCCAACATGATGGTGACCATGCACAGAACTATGTCGGAAGAAACCAAGATGTTGGCCGCCAAAAAGGCCTACACCCTGCCCACGATGATGGCCAATGACTATATGGATGATGTGAAGGATATGAAGAAATGGGCCAAGGGCAAGGAATTTGATACCAAGTACATCAATGGCCAAATTGATCAGCACCAGAAAATGCTGGACGGCATCGAAAAACGGATGGCCGCTACCGTGGACAACGATATAAAGATGTGGGCGCAAAAAGCCTCCAGTGGGGTGCGTATGCACTTGGATAAGGCCAAAATGATTGACGAGGAGCTGGACAAGATGTACAAGTAGAACTCAATCAATCGGTGCCTGTTGAATGTCACCGATAGTTCTTTGAACACCACAAGACGGGCTGCGCTGACTTCGGTTAGCGTAGCCTGTTTCTTATAGTAGAGAGGTGGGAATTATGGTAAAAGTGGAGTAGGTTTTGACATTGATTAATAGGAACGATATGGTCAACTTTCAATAATTGACAACTATAACCCACTATTATCGCTTTCATTACTTTGAAACACCGCCACCGCTATTAATGGTTGTTAAAATACAAATCTTTATAATGCACAAATGCCCACTTACTTAAGATCTGCTTTGGCCCTGCTGGCTGGTATAACAGTAGGCGTCCTCACAATCATGCTGGTTCAACGTTTCCTGCCTTTTCAGCCTCCGCCCGGCGTGGATTACGCCAGCGGAAAACCCTTTAATACTTGGGTAGGAACTTTGCCGACCTCGGCCTTTCAGGTCATGTTGGTGGTCTTTCTGCTTGGCTCTATGGTGGGTGGATTCGTGACACGGTTGGTTCACCCCGGCCCAGCCGTATTCCCGCTGGAGCTTATTGTTGGGTTTATACTGCTCTTCTATTCCATTGTTAGCTTTCAAGCTGCCCCGACGCCGCCCTGGATGACTTATCTGGCTTGTCCGGGCATGATGGTTTTTGCCTGGTTGGGCGGTTGGGCCGCACGAAAGATTGGACGTGGAGTTCAACTGTATAGGCCATAGCACTCTATAAGTTTGCGCTGAACCTTTTCCCAGGGCACGGCTGATACAAGATTAGCACTGATTTCAGCCGCCCGTTTTTCAATAATCGCTACTTTGGTTGCTGTTAGAGTCGTTTCCTCAGCATTTTAAATGCTAATAGTACTAAGAATGGCCTGCACCAATTCTACGCGCTGGGCAACGCATATTTCTGCAAGTAATTCTGACATGACAATTCAATTGGTAAAACAGATGCTCAAATTATTATTACAAAGATGTAACTAACTTGCATTCCGCATAGCCCTGCAAAGGCAACATCAGTAACCCCGTCTAAAACAGAGAAGCAAACCAATCACTTCACCCGCTCAAAAAACACAAACCCATTCTTACGGTACAATTCCCGCACATCGGGTAGGGTAGGAAGCTCACCTAAATTGGTGACCTTTGCCACAAAATACACCTTCTTGCCCGGCTGGCCGTGAGCCAGATTTGGATAGTCATCCACCGTGACCTCGGGGCCTACTGGCGACTTATCGGTGTAAAAGAGATGAGCATAGCTCTTAAAACCCACCGGCTGTACAAAACAATCCTCTCCAGCCTTGCTTTCGTAAAATTCGATGGCCGCTCGTTGCGAATGCGCCTCAATGTTGGGTACTACGAACAGCAGCGTGAGTCCCGTACTGACCGCCCCGCCGCCAAAAGCCACTTGCGCCGCCAGCCACGGTCGATAGCGCCGCCAAAACACCGTGGCCACCAGGCTTGACCCAACCAGAACAAATCCTGGCAAGCCCTGCCACATTTGCCAGCAGACGTGCGCATCTAAATTTGCCAAGGCAAAAGCGTCCTTCGACAGCAATGGGCGTAGTAGGTCAATATGCTGCCCCAGCCACGGCAAAGCAATAATGGCCCCACCCGCTAAGACGCCCAAAGTGGGCAACAGCACCGAAGTGATGCGGGGTCGTACATCCCAGCATATCGCCCGCCAAATCGTGACGGCACCGAGATACGTCAGCGGGAAATAACAGAGCGAAGAATAGTGGACGATCTTGGTGCGCACTACACTAAACAAGATCAGCACCACCCAGAAGAGAAGCTGCATCCAAGTGACGAAGTCGGCGCGTTTACAGGCATCCAGCGTGTCCGATTCGAGCATTTCGTCCTGGTCTTGGCGGTCGCCCCAGAGATTGGGCAGCGCAAAAGCCGACACCGGAAAGCAGCCCAGCAACAGCACCACAAAGTGATAGCCAAAAAAGCCCGCGTGGCCCGCATCGGGGGTAGTAAACAGCCGGATTTGGTAAGTAATGAATTCCCGAACAAACCAAGTACCGTGCAGCGCGATCTCCACACCGAACCACAGGCCCGCCGCTACGCCCGCCGCCAGCGAAAACAAGATTAGGTGCTTAAAATAACCCTTGCCGCGGAAACGGTAGCGCGCACCATACAGCAACAACACCAGCAACACGATCAGGAAAGCGGTCGGCCCTTTGGTCATAATAGCCAGCCCCAGCATGCCGCCGCCCAGCAGCAACGGGCGATGACAGCACCAGAAAGACAAGGTCTTTTCCCTGGAAAAAAACTGCCAGCGGAACTCAATAAATCCGTATAAACCGCAGAAAGTAAAGAAGTTGAACCAAGGGTCAATGATACCGCTGCGAAAATACAGGTGCGGCAACAAACTGCCCAGCCACGCCAGTGCCCAGAGCCAACCAAACAAACGATCGTGCAACCGGCTGCCCAGGCGGTACACTAGCAGCAGGGTCGCCAGCCCGCACACGGCGTTAGGCAAACGGGCGGCCAATTCGCCTACGCCAAACACCGACATCGCCGCTGCCTGCATCCACAAAAACAACGGTGGCTTTTCCCAAAACGGTTCAAAATCAATCTGTGGACGCCCCCAGTCACCGGTGCGCAGCATCTCGCGGGCGCACTCGGCAAAATTGATCTCGTCCCAGTCGAAGAGGTGAACACCACCCAACAACGGGAAGAAAAACAACAGGGCCAAGCCCGTCAAAATGAGGTAGTCACGCCGCATAAGACCATAAAACATTGGTCGCGGGACAAGGTTGCGAGGGAATTATGAACTATGAACACGGCGGCCTGACCCGTGCCAACGGCGACCGTTTCCGCCGAATGATGCTTTCGCGGGCAATACCAGCGACTACGGTGTAACGTTTCAGGCTTTTCGCGGGCATAACCCCGATATTAAGCTTAGGCACAAAGCTTTAGAGGCAAGTAAAAGGTGTCGCACCTTTCACAATTTAACCATTTTTTCAACCTGTACGCTTTGTCCGTCTTTCAAAAATATAAAATAAGCGCCGGGCGGTAAGCTAGTCATATTCACCATAGGATCGGCAGGGTCGATGATCTGCTGGCAAACCGCTTGGCCCTGCAAATTCAAAATTTGCAGCCTGGTGCTGGTGGCTATGGCGGGCAGTTGGAGGCGTAGGTAATCCCCAACGGGATTTGGTGAAAACCGGATCAGGCCGGGCGTTGCGGTCGCCGTAGCCGACACAATGGGTGCCAGGACGCTTTGATAAACGGCTTGGAACACCGCATTTTCTACCGTGTAAAAAGCACTGCCGGCATTTGTCGCGTAGCCGTTGCCGCAACCGTTGGTGATAAAAACGATCCCTATTTTGCGTAGCGTATCGAAATACATATCACTGATGAGACCATAGGCTTCGCCCGCATGACCGATCAAAGGCAGGTCCGGGAATACGATGTCGCCGCCAGGCGCATTGGTCGTAATCTGAAAGCCCAGTCCCCATTGCCGGAACAAACCGTGATAATTATCGCCATTAGTGCCGTCAAAAGTCCATTGCGGTGTATGCATGAGCGTGGCTGTGCTGTCCTGCAGGATGCGGACCCCGTCGAGGATGCCGTTGTTCAGGTGCATCAGCATATATTTCGCCAGGTCGCGGACACTGATCCGCAGGCTCCCCTGCGGCCCGAAAATAAAAGCATTGCTGCCGATGGGATAGACCGACAGATCGCGTGGTGACGGCATAATGCCTAAATAATTGTCCGCCTGGGGGGTCCACACGCCGCCTGTTTTGCGGTACAGCACGGCGAGATTGTCCAGATTGGTCAGGTCCTGCACGTTGAAACTGCCCACCAGCCCCAGCGGTTCCAGGATGTGCTGCCGACAGTACACGTCGAAACGCTCGCCCGAGATGCGTTCGACCAAGGTGCCGACGACGCCGTAATTCACGTTGCTGTACGCAAAAAACGTACCCGGTGGCTCGCTGCGAAACATATTCGCCGTAAAATATGGTCTGCCCGCCACCAGCATATTGCTTAACGGCGGCGGCGGGTCGGCGGCAAAGGAGGCGGTCGAAAACGCCCCGTAGCCCGTGCCGTCTTGAATCGAGGAGGTATGCGAAAGCAGCATCCGAAACGTAATGGGCGCAGTCGGAAAATTCGGATTGCGCAACGCAAAGCCCAGGTAACTGCTCACATCGTCGTCCAAATGAAATAATCCTTGCTCGTACAGCATCATCAGGGCGGTCGCCGCCACGGATTTGGAAATCGAAGCGATGCGGTACTGCGTCGAATCAGTCACCGCAATGCCCCGGCCCCAATCGGCAGTGCCGAAACCCTGCGAAAAGATGATCGAATCGTGGGCCACGACCGTGACCGACATCCCCATCAGTTGGTGATTGGTCAAAATCGCCTGCAGTTGCTGCGCCAGGTTTTGGGCGACCAGCCCCCCGGTCAGGAGGCTTAGAAAGAAGATAGCGAAAAGGATTCCTTTTTTCGGTAGTTCTGCAAAAAGTGTTGATGGCATATTCAATATTTTGATAATGACGTAGCAAATTGGTAGAAAAATGTACTTTTAGAAATAAGTGAATACTAAGTTGGCCTAGTATGCAAATTGTGAAATCGTTCCTCGTTATTAAAAGAATTTCTCCCAAATTAAATTAACTACCTCTATACAAATTAATATAATCACTACCCATTCTAATTGTCGGCTCTCGCCATGCAGGTACAGTTCGCGGAACACCGAGAGATTGTCCTCGATCACCTTAAAAGTGTATTCTATTTCCCGGAAACGCGTCTGGGTCTCGAAGGTGCGGGCCAAGCCGAGGTGGATGCGGTCGAGGTACTCGTCGTCCCAGGTAAGGTCAGGACTGTCGAAGATAAAGAGATTTTCGACCACCCGGTTCTTGCTGTTCAGGGTGCGACCGATAAAGCGGATCATGTTTTTCCGGGTGATGCTGATGGAGCCTTTCGATTCCATTTGGTGGGTCAGCACATTGATCTCGGCGAGCAGTTCATGGGCGCGTTGGGAGTAAAAGTCGAGGGCGACGGAGTGGGCCACGTTGAGCATGGCGATGCGCACGACATCCTCCGTCAATTGCGGCACCACCAAGTGGTCGAAACCAATATTCAACGTATCGCCGGGGCGGTGGTGGATTTCCAGGTCGTCGCGGATTTTGTCGGCCAATGGATGCGTGCTATAGCCTTGCAACAAGTCCAGGGTCTTGCTCACGTCGGTAGCACTGAAGTCGGCAAACACCACTGCCCCATAATCGAAGGCGTAAAAGAACTGATTGTTGTCTACGCGGAAATAGAGGTCGGAGGGCGTCTCCAGCAACAGCGTGCCCGCGTAGGTTTCCTTCAGCCTTTTTAAGTTGATTTGTTCGGCTATGTAGAAAGCGATTATTTTCATATCGGCAAAGATAGGGGCAGATTGTCGGGTGGCGGACGAATGCGTGGCTACAGAAGATTGGACGGAAGGAAAAACTTTTTACTAGGCTGCTCGTTCAGTTACCCTAACTACCTTTGCGCCCCTTTTTTAAACCCTTCTAAGTTTTTCCTACACTTTTCCGCCCCTTCCAATCTGTCTAAACACATTACTGCTAGTGAGTGCCACTCTTCTTGTTGATATTGCGGTCAGCACCGTACTGGGCTTAGTGATGTTTGGCGTAGGTCTGTCGCTCACCATTTCCGATTTTACCAACGTGGTCCGCTATCCGCGTGCCCTGTGGTCCGCGTTGGGGGCCCAGATGATCGGACTGCCATTGATCGCCTTTTTGATCGGGATGATGGTGCCGTTGCCCGCCGAGGTCAAAGTAGGTTTCATTATCCTCGCTGCCAGCCCCGGCGGGGCCACCTCCGGTTTTCTCACCTATTTGTGGCGTGGCAACGTGGCCCTTTCCCTCTCGCTCACCTCGGTCAACAGTTTCCTGACGCTGTTCAGCATCCCGTTTGTGGTCAATCTTGGCCTACGGGTGTTTTTGGGGCGTTCTACCGAATTGCACCTGCCATTTTGGGATACGATGAGTCATATTTTCCTCATCACCATCATTCCGGCAGCGGCGGGGGTGTTATTGCGTCGGAATCGTCCGGTGTTTGCAGAGCGGATCAGCAAACCCGCCAAGTACGTCATGCTGGTACTGTTGGGCATTGTTTTTACCATCAAGCTCTTTGGCGGCGAGAGCAGCGGTGGAGCGGGACTGAGCCTGGACGATTTTCTGCTCATTACACCCGTAGCCCTGCTGCAAAACGCGGCTTGCCTGTTTTTTGGCTATTTCTTTCTCAAATGGATGGGCCTTCCCCATGCCTCGCGCCTCACCGCCGCCCTGGAGAGTGGAGTGCAAAATACCACTCTGGCCTTCTTGATCGCCAGCACCATATTGGCCAACCAAGAAATGGTCAAGCCCGCGCTCGTCTACTCGCTCTATTCCTTCTGGACGGCCTGCTTGTTTGCTTATATCGCCAATCGACAAAACGGCCGACGGGTGACTTTTAAACTATAGGCTTCTTGCATCGAACAGGGTGGTCCACTTTCCAGGCACCCCTTTTAAAGGGAACACTTGGGTCCAATGGTGCCTTATTCACCGTTAATGAAAGCCTTTTTGTAGAAAAACAGCTATACAACGGAAGCGGCTGTCGTATTTTTGCCGATACTGGCGAAGGCACCCTATCGCCTTGTTCGAAGGTCATGCCAACGGGCAAATGAAGCAATGCGACCTCCCGCTTTTGAGCGGGAAAGCAAAAATGCAAGTGAGCAGTATGACATGCTTATTTCCACTGTCTATTGCTTATTGGGGTGCCATCTACGGGCCACTCATTTTTTTCTAATCGTACCATGCATACATATCGGCAGCTTGTCCCGGCTCACCTGCGCTTTTTGATCGCGGTGCACCTCATTTTGCTGGGCATTTATTCTTTGTTTCGCTACGTGACGCTGCTTTACAACCGTCCGTCGTACCTCTTCCAAATGGATCATACCCTGCCGGTGGGCGAAGCATTTCGCATCGGTTTTTGGTTCGATATCACCGTGGCCAGCTATGCGCTGCTGTTACCTTACCTATTGCTCACCGTCACTTTCTTTCGTCCTGGTGCCTACGAGCGGTTGTTTCGGGCGGTCCGCTTTTACTGCGGCCTGGCCATTCTGGTCTCCCTGATCATCTGTGCGGCTGATGTGCCGTACTTCAACTTTTTCAACTCGCGCCTCACTTCCTCCGCCGTGCATTGGAAAAATGGGCTGCAAGTCGTGAAATACCTCTTTTCGGAGGTGAAGTACTATCCTTTCATCCTCATTTGCGGGGCCTGCATCTGGGGTACGGGGCGGCTTATGCGGGCGGTCTGGCAAGGTGCCTGGTCCAGTGCCGAGCCTGTACGACCCCACAAGTGGTTGGCCACCGGGCTGGCCTCGCTGTTGCTGCTGTGCGGCCTGTGGGGTGGTGCTACGCCCCGCACGCCGGATATGCGGAGGGCCACTTTCAGCAACGACGGATTTATTAACCAATTGACCCTCAACCCGGTACAAACCTGGTTTGACTCTTATTTCGACTTCAAGATTGATATTGCCAGTCTGAAAAAAGCGGTGACCAGCGTCCAGCAGGGTCTCCATATCCAACGGGCGATGTACGAATCCCCGATCGCCCGCGACCACCAGTTTGAAGGCAAAGCAAAGCGGATGAACGTAGTGCTGGTGTTGCTGGAAAGTATGAGTGCCGACCGCATGGGCCTCTTCGGCAACCCGAAAAATCTCACCCCCTACCTCGACAGCCTGGCTCGTCGCAGTGTCTTTTTTGACAACCATTTTTCCAACGGCATCCATACTAATGCCGGACTGTACAGTACGCTCTACGGAATGCCGATCATGATGATGCAGCACCCGATGAACAATGGGGTATCGGAATATCAATCTTTTACGGGGTTGCCGGTCACTTTGCGCGACCACGGCTACCATACCGAATTCTTCTGCACCCACCACAAGAGTTTCGACAACCTCGACGTTTTTTTGCAGAACAACGGCTTCGACCAATTGAGCGACCTGGCGGATTATGCGCCAGATCGAGTGGCCAATTCGTGGGGCGTGGGCGACGAAACGCTGTTGGAATACGCTTTTCACAACATGGACAGTCTGGCTGCCGATCCATCGGGGCAGCCATTTTTCGCTACCCTGCTCACCATCTCAACGCACCCGCCTTTTGTGTTGCCCGCTTTCACCCGTTTCCGGCCCCGTAGCACCGATCCCATCGAAATCACTTACGAGTACACCGACTGGGCGGTCCGTCGTTTTATGGAAGACTGCGCGCGAACCAGTTGGTATAAGCATACCATTTTTGTCTTCGTCGGCGACCACGGCGTGAATTTGCCCTATCCCTACGATGTACCGCTGTCTTACAACCATGTGCCGCTCATTATTCACGCGCCGGGTTTGTTCAAAAAGCCGGAAGTCCGGCACCAATTGGCCAACCAAACTGATGTTTTCCCCACTATTATGGGCCTTTTGGGGCAGGATTACGTGCAAAACACGCTGGGCTACGATCTTTTTCGAGAACAACGGCCCTTTGCTTTCTTTTCGCAGGATCACAAAATGGGCGTGGTGAACGGGCGATTCCTGTACGTAGCGCGGAAGTCGGGCCGGGAGTCGCTGTTCGACTATTGGACTGGCTCCGGCGATGACTTGAGCCTGTTGCATCCGGCCTTGGTGGACAGTATGCGCAATTATGCCTGTACCCATTTGCAGGTGGCACAGTCGATGATACAGCATAAGGAAACGGGGGTGCCGGTGCGGAGCCTGCGGTAGGTTGTTGAGAAAAATGGTTGAGAGTATTGAGAAAAAAAGGTTGAGCCTGCTGCGCAGGTGGAGGTTATTGGGCTTGCTCAGCGTCCCTCTTTTTCCAAATCTTCTTACTTCTCTAATTTTTTTTCTCAACCCTTATTCCGACCTTTTCTCAGCCCTTTTCCCTCAACATCCTCAATATGCCCCTCTGGAAGCACCCTACCGACTTGCCCACCCTCAACGCCTTCAACGCCAACACCTTAGGACACACCCTCGGGATCGTCCTTACTGAAGTGGGCGATGACTATCTGGTCGCTACTATGCCAGTGAACGAACACACCGTGCAGCCTTTTCGCATCCTGCACGGCGGGGCCAACGTCGCGCTGGCCGAGACGCTCGGCAGCGTGGCCAGCACCCTGTGCATCGAAGACCTGGCCGCTTACACGGCCGTCGGGCTGGAGATCAACGCCAACCACTTGCAGAGCGTTCGGGAAGGCGGTATGGTCACCGGCACCTGCCGCCCAGTACGCGTGGGCCAACAGGTCCATGTCTGGCAGATCGAAATCCACGACGAAAAGGGCAATCTGTCCTGTATTAGCCGACTCACCGTGGCGATTGTGGCCCGTCGGTGACGCAGGATGGTGGTAGATTTGACTACTTTTGCGGCCCTCCGGTAGGAATAGGCGTTTTTGTGGAGCAGACACCCTCGCCTCCACATTCCCATTCCTCGGCTTTTTTTCTCAATCTTTCCGTATTATCAACCGCCCCAGCCGCCTTCTATTTACCGTAACTTACTGCTTTTCATGAAAAATTTGTTGAAAAATGCCCTGTGGTCGGCCCTGCTGCTGGCTGGCTGGCCCCTGATTGCCCAAAATTTCAATATGCAACTGCGCGGCACGGTGGAGTTCCCCGGCCAGACCCTGGCCAATGTGTCCGGCTACACGCAGGATGGGCGCGAGTATGCTTTGGTCGGTGGCTCCAAGGGGCTGATCATTGTGGATATTACTAATCCGGATGTCCCGGTGAATTTGACCCAACTGCCTGGTCCAGATAATTTGTGGAAGGAAATCAAAACCTACGACCATTATGCCTACGTCACTTCGGAAGGCGGTAGCGGCGTGCAAATCGTGGACTTGAGTACCCTGCCTGCGCCCAACGTAGCTTGGCATTATTTCAGCGGCAAGGGCCAGTTTCCAGCCACCAACGATAGCCTGAACGAGATTCACGCGTTGCACATCGACCTTACCAAGGGGTTCATGTACCTCTACGGCGGCGACCAGTATGGCGGTGCGGCACGGGTCTTTGACCTGAAAGCCGATCCCTATAACCCAACTTTTGTGGGCAAGTTTGACCAGCTCGGCTACATCCACGACGGTTACGCGGACAACGATACCCTGTATGCTTGTCATATTTACACGGGCTTGCTCTCGATCACCGACATGAGTGACAAGGCCGCTCCGAAACTGCTCGGCACAGTACAGACCCCCGGCAAATTCACCCACAACTCCTGGCTGTTGGACGATCACGACTACATCTTGACTACGGATGAGGCCACTCCGTCGTTTGTGACCAGCTACGACATCAGCGATCCCACTGACATCAAAGAGCTGGATCGCGTTTCTACCAACAATGGCACTGGTTCCGTCGGCCACAACACCCATGTGCGCGACAACTGGGCCATTACCTCGTGGTACACTGACGGCGTGGTCATCGTGGATGCCCATAAGCCTGACAATCTGGTGATCGTAGGCCGCTATGACACTTGGGCACCCCCGCTGGCGGGCGACCTTTTTGATGGCTGTTGGGGCGCGTACCCATTTTTTCCCTCCGGCACCATTATTACTTCCAATATTGAGCCTGCGGTACTAAACATTTTTACCCCTACCTACCAACGGGCCGCCTACTTAGAAGGCAATATCATCAACGGTTGTAGCGGACTGCCCATGAACGGGGCCGCAATCACGGTAAACAGCAACGACCCCAGCGTAAATACCACGACCAATAACTTGGGCAGCTTCAAGACCGGGCAGGCCACTACCGGGACGTTCTCGGCAACCGTAAGCAAACTCGGTTTTATTCCTCAAACCATCGAGGTGGAACTAGTGGCGGGTCAAGTAACCCCGTTGAACATCACCCTGGAACCAATGGCGATTTTCAATGTAACGGCGACCATCGTTGATGCCAACAGCCAAATGCCCATCGCCAACACGTTGGTGAACTTGGCGGGTCCCAACTCGGCGTACATCCTTCAGACCAACGCCGCTGGTCAGGTGAGCTTTAGCTGCGATCCCGGCGGCCTCTTTGCGGTGGGTACTTGGGGTTATCTGACCTCTGGCTTCAACGTCGCTGCCGATGGCAACTTTACGGTAGATTTGACCCCGGGCTATTACGATGATTTTCAACTGGATTTGGGCTGGACGAACAGCATCACCGCCTCTTCCGGGGCTTGGGTGCGTGGCGAGCCGGTGGGGACCAGCAACAATGGTTCGCTCGCCAACCCACAAGTGGATTCGCCCAATGACAGCAATGACTTGTGCTACATGACCGGCAATGGCGGCGGTGGGGCCGGTAACGATGATGTGGACAACGGTGAAGTGACTCTTACTTCGCCAGTTATGAAGTTGGCGGCCTACGAAGACGCGATCCTGAGCTTCGATTACTGGTTTTACAACGGCGGCGGCAGTGGTACGCCCAACGATAAATTGGAAATCCGGGCCATCAGCAATGGCCAAACGGTGACGTTGTTCACCGAGGCGGCTCCCGCCAGCCAGTGGCGCAGTGCTACCAACATCCATTTGAAAGATTTCATCACGCTGTCCGACAATGTGCAACTGCAAGTGTACGTCAATGACCAGGCCCCCGGCCACGTGCTGGAAGCGGCCATAGATGTCGTGAAAGTAACGTCCACTAACCTGATCTCTACCCGTCCCGATCTGGATGCAAATGCCAATTTGTCCGTAACGCCCAATCCGACAAACACCGATTTCACGCTCCGGTACACTTGGCCTACCGCTGCGCACCCTATGCTGGAAGTGCGGAACCTGCTGGGCCAGTTGGTGTACACACAGACCGTGGGTACCTCCATTGGCACGGCCACTTTTGGACAAGAATGGCCTACAGGCGTGTATTTCGCCACTTTGCGCAGCAATGGTCGGCAGAGTACCTCGTTGAAAATGGTGAAGCAATAGGGACAAAAAACTGCCCCGCAAAGACGATATGTCCTTGCGGGGCAGTCCCAAAAAATAGTCCAACTTATTTTAAATCTTGGAAAACTTGCTGCTCAGTTCCACCTCGCCGGAGCGTACTTTGACGATGTAGAGGCCCACTGGCAGTTCGCCTACTTCCATACGTTCGGACAAGTTGCCGTCCACCGGGCGAAGCCCGTGCATCTCCCGCACTAGGCGACCATTCAGGTCGAATACCAGAATATCGGCTTCGGTATCTGTCGGCAACTGGGCCAGGAAAGTAATATTTTCTTGGGTCGGCACCGGGAAGACTTGCAACGAAGGTTTTGCCACTGCAGTTTTTACCTGCGCTTGCTCCTGTGGGTCAGTCCGGTCGCTGGTCATATTGGCATCCACATCAAACGTAGGCAAATCATTGTCCTGCAAGCCGTTGACCTGTAAGCCACTACCGCTGCTCAAGATGGACACACAGATACTAAACGAGCCAACCGAGCCACCGTAGCCCCAGATGCGCAGATAAATCCACACCCCGGCACTTCCAGTGATAACGACATCCGGCATGAGGCCACCGTTCACATTATCTACACAGCCATAGCAATTCAGGTAAGAGCAGGAAGAACCGCCATAGATGCCCATTACCCCGTTGGTCATGGTACCGGCACCAGTAGAGACGCGCATCCGGCCAGTAGCGGGCATTTGCACGGCATACCAGACATCGCGCATACCAATGCTGTTACACCCGCCCACCGACACCGGGCTTATGCTCGTGGAGGATCCGGTATTGAAAGAACTGGTCCAGAAACAGGAATTATAACACGACAAAACCTGGGCGTTGCAAGGCTCATCATTGGAACAGTAGTTGTTATTGTTACAAACGATGGACAACAAGAAATTGCTGATGCTGCCATTCCAACCATCCACAACGATGTAGTAGGTGCCTGCGGGTACATTGTTCACCGTGATGCTCTCATTGCCATTATAGCTGTGGCCACTTTGCGCCACTACTGCATTGTTGCCCAGGCAGCTGCTCAACAGGAAAAGGTCAAGGTCAGCGGTCAGGCCGCTCAAATTGACGGTAAAAGAAGCATTGGCCCCCACCGTGATCTTGTACACCGCCTCCGGGCCGCTTTCTACATTGGTCTGGCCATTGTAGGTATAACTGGCATAATTGGACCCACTGAGCGTATTGTTGCCGGAGTAGGAGTTGCCACAACTGACCGCAAGGGCATTGCCACAATTGTAAGTGGGGCTGGGGGTTGTGGTGCAATGGCAGATGGGCGACCAGTAGCTCCAGACATTGCTGCAACGGATGGCCACGATGAACTGGTAATTGATACCAGGTTGCAGGCCACTGAGGTCGTAGTAGTTCAGGCTCGAGCTGGGGAGTGCTATCCAGTTGCCGCCCGGTGTCCGGTAAGACCAGTCATAGTAAGTGCCGGGAGCCGAGCAATTGAGCCGCACCGAAGTAGCGGTAAGATTGGTAACATAACACTGCAGGGCAGTCGGCGGGAGGCAGTTGATGATGGCCGTGCATTGCACGGTAAGGTTGTAGTTGCAGCTGACCCCTTGCCAGCCGTCCACAATGACCGTGTAGGTACCTGGAGCCAAGTTGTTTATCGTCATCTGCTGGGTGCTGTTGCTCACATAGCAGCCATAGTTCATCGCACTGGTGGTGTTGCAGGTGGCATTGCAATTGCTCAACAAGAACACATACAAGTACTGCGAAGGGCTGTTCAAAGTAATGGTCACGTTGGAAGTACTCGTCACCGTAAAACGGTGAAAAGATTCCGAGCCAGTCATGTTGGCAAACTGCGAACCGTTCGGGAAGGAGTAATTGGCATAATTATAGCTCCCGGTATTGTTCGAGCCAGCATAGGTGACGCCACAGGCCAGCAAGATGGAGTTGCTACAGCTGTTGCCCGGCGGTTGCTGGTTCTGGGTGCTACAGTACTGACTGGGCGAATAGCCCGTCCAACCATTGTTGCAATAGACCCGGCAGCAGTATTCATAGTTAGCATTGACTACCAAGCCCGTTATGGTGCAATAAGCGTTGCTGGAGGTTGGCACATAGTACCAGGTGCTGGTACCCACCCGGCGATATATAAACTGGTAGTAAGCCACCCCAACAATAGGTTGGCAATTGAGACGAATACTGTTGAAAGTGATATTGTTTGCGTAAAGGTGGCTGGTTGTGGGCGACTGGCAGCTGCTGGTACAAGAGACCACAAATTGATGATTGGCGAACATTTGCACGTTGGTGTTGGCATTGTAACACCGTATTGTGTAGGTGCCCACGGGCAAAATGCCCACGATGATGTTCTGCGTAAAAGGAGTCACCACCTCGGCACAAACGCCCGGCTGCGCGGTGAACCCCAGGTAAATGTTCACGAAATTACCTTGAACGTTCACCGAAGCATTGATGATGATGCAGGGATTGGGCAATACCCCTTGTACCGTCGCAGTAAGCAGGGTGTTGCAATTATACTGATTGGGGCCAATCGAAATTGAATTCACGGTTTGGGCGGCCGCCCCAAAAGAGAACAGGGCCAGGAAAAAAAGAATGGGAGGGAATTGTTTAATTCCTTGCATAACAGAATGGTGTGAGAAGTGAGGAAATCGGTGAATGGTGGTGAATGGCAGGTCTTAGGCATTCCCGATTAAAAAAGAAGGCAAAAATATTTCAAAAAAAGAGTAACCGTGCCTTTTCAAAATATCGCGGCACAAATATCGTGGAAGTAGGGCATCCACACAACCAGCATCTTAGGACTTGTTCAGTCATCATTGGACAAGTTCGGGTCCCCAAAGGCCACGTAGATCTTGACCAGCTCTTTAGGGGAAATGAGATCGCGCGCAGGAATAAGAATGTTGTGTTTTTGGAGCCACCTTCGCAAAGTTTTGGTAGAAATACCATATTCGGCGGCAACTTCATTGCGAGTCTTGGCTTGAAGCGTCATGTTTTGGGAAAAATGGATTGCTGAGCTGCCCGTTATGGACCGGGCAACACGGGGCAAGTCCAATGATTTGAGAGAACACCCTTAATCGGTAAAGGGCTTTTTTAACATATTTCAAAAAACGCATACCAGCAGGGCGCATTTTGTTGTGCCTTGGAAACTGACACATATATTTCATTTGCCAGCCCAACAGCGGTGCAGCTAATGTATAACGTTGTGTCGAGAAAGTTGACTGCTGGTAAAAAGGGCATTTTAGACCACCAAGGGGCACTATCGGCATACACTTTGTTGACTTAAGAGGATGGCTGCGGCGGCTACGCGCACGGAACACGGACACCTGGGAAATACACCTGCTGAATCGTTTTGGAAAAAAATATAACACATTTAAAAAAATATATATAAAACTTTTTTTTAATCAACCCGTTTACTTCCCAACACTTTGGGCCACCTAACTGGCTGCCCCAGCGTTTTTTGTCCGAAATACCCTTTAATTCCCGATGAAGATTGTTAATTACTCATTTTATAATCTCCCTCTAAATTTTATTCCACGTTATGCAAAAATTATTGCTCCTGCCTTTCCTGCTGCTGGTTGTAACCGCTGCCCACGCCCAAAAGATCAAGCCGACCGCTTGGATCAACGCTGGCTCCAGTAACCCGAATGTTTCCCTTTGCTTCGATGGTGACCTGGCCACCTCCTGGTTCCCCGGTTGGAACCCCTCTTCCTATCCCGCGAAAGCGGAAATCAAGTTTGGCCAAAAGGTGAAACTGTCCAAGATCCGGCTTTATGACGGCTCAGGACAGCCCACCTTGCACATCAGGGCCGGCACCACCACCGTATCTGTGCACCTCGACCAGTATCAAGCATGGCGCGAAGTCCCGTTTGTGGCTGAGGTGGAGAGCCTCACCGTAGAACTGGTAGATGCCCAGGGCGACCGGGTGATACCAGAGATCGAGTTTTACGGTTCCGGCGGCGGCGGTACTACCACCACCACGGTTGATCCACCCACAGTGGTCGTTACTGTCCCCAACCGGGGCGACGCCGACAAGATCAACCTGAACGGCTTCCACTGGCTGCCACAAAACAAACTACGGTCATTTCGCAGCATCCGCCTTTTCCAATCGGCGCAGTGGACATGGCAGCCCACCGGCCTGGCCGTGCAACCTACTGCCCAAGCCAATGGTAACCTGGACGATTACCTGACGACAGCCAAGGCGCAGGGCCTGGATGCCTTCCCGACCATCCACCAGACCCCCGATTGGATGCGGGCCAAATGGCCCACTGATCCCGGACCCGATGCCGCGCCTGCCAAGCCTGGCATGGCCAAGGACGACCCGGCGGCCTACCGCGATTTTGCCGGCTATTTTTTCCAGCTCACTGCCCGCTACGGCCGCAAGACGTGGCCTAACTCCGCGTTGCGCGTAGATACCGTGCGCCACTGGGGTCCGGACGGCAAGCTGAGCCGCAACGTGCCAAAATCCGGCATGAACTTGCTCAGCACCATTGAGGTCTGGAATGAACCCGACAAGTGGTGGGCCACTAAAGTGTATATGCAGCCCGAAGAATACGCGGCCATGCTCTCCGCCTGCTACGACAGTATCAAACGGGCCGACCCTACTATGCGAGTGGCTATGGCGGGGCTGACCGGCATCCAACCCGACTATTATGCCCGGATGCTGACTTGGTGCAAGGCCCACCGCCGCGATCAGCGCCTGCCCTGCGACGTAATCAATGTACACCACTACTCCAACAAAGGCAACGACGAACGCTGGCCGCCGACCTGGACGGAAGCTTGCTCGCCTGACATGGACGCGCGCTGGCCCATGATGCGCCAGCTGGCCAGTTGGGCCCATGTACAGGGCCTGCCCCTGTGGTATTCGGAATTTGGTTACGACGAAAAAGAGCCGTCCAGCCAATACATCCGACCCTTCAGTGGCAAGACCAGCGGCGAGATCAAAGCTGACTGGATAGTTCGAGCCTACCTGGAGTCGTTGGCTGCCGGGGTGGACAACTGCTTCGTTTACAATGGTATAGACGAGCCAAACGCGGCCGCTGGTGGGCTGTGGCAAACGGCAGGCATACTTTTGGGCGAGAAAGACGCATCTCCATTCGGGGTAAAACCCGCCTATACCGCTATTACCGGCTTGATCAATGAACTGACCAACTATACTTTTCTGGCCGATCTATCGCCCACCAAGATGGTACGGGTACTGGCCTTTCGGGGCAAAGACGACGTGAAGCTGGCAGTGTGGTCGCCGACGGCAGCCAATGTGAACGGCATGGTGAATGTTGGGGCCAACCAACTGGCCTACACCGAACGGGTGGCTTGGTATACACTACGGGTTGGGATGAGCAAATAGGAATTCCGTAAATTTATTTGCTTCATATATTAACAGGAGCCGCCCCGAATTTTTCGGGGCGGCTCCTGCCGTTTTCGGATGATGCGGGTGTGTAATACCCCGTACGTTGGTAAAAATTTCTCAAAAACCTTCCCCGCTTTTTACCGTTTCCTTCCCTGACCAACCACCTTTACTGCACATGGCCCAGTCTGTTGCGGCTCAGAAAGCCACCATTATTCCCTTCCACACCAAACCCCAGCCCTCTTTCAACAAAAACTTCGACCTGCTCATCCGTCACCTGCACGAAAACAAGGCAGCGGGCTACGAGACCTATATTTTTTCCGACAACGTGAAGCAGCTCGACCGGCTGCGGGCGATTTTCAAAGACCTGAAAGCTCAGGTGGAGTGGTATCCGGTCGAAACGGCGATCAGTGAGGGTTTTATTGACGACGACCTCAAGATCGTCTGCCTGACCGACCACCAGATTTTCCAGCGCTATCACCAGTACAAGCTGCGGCAGGGATTTACCAAAGAACAGGCCCTGAATGTGCGGCTGTTGCGCGAATTGACCCCCGGTGACTTTGTGACCCACATTGACCACGGTATCGGCAAGTTTTCGGGCTTGCAGAAAATCGAGATCGGCGGGCAGATCCAGGAAGCGGTGCGCTTGATCTATAAAAACAACGACATCCTCTACGTCAGCATCCATACGCTGCACAAAATCTCCAAATACGTCGGGCAGGAAGGCACCCCACCGCAGCTCTCCAAACTCGGTTCGGACAGCTGGAAGCAGCTCAAGGCCCGCACCAAAAAGAAGATCAAGGACATCGCGGCGGCACTCATCAAACTGTACGCCAAGCGGCGCAGCGCTCCCGGCCACTCTTTTCCGCCGGACGGCTATTTGCAGACCGAGCTGGAGGCCTCTTTCATTTATGAGGACACACCCGATCAGTTTAAGGCCACGCAGGACGTAAAGACCGACATGGAGCGGCTTTACCCGATGGACCGACTGGTGTGTGGCGACGTAGGCTTTGGCAAGACCGAGGTGGCTATCCGCGCGGCTTTCAAGGCGGTCTGCGACGGCAAGCAGGTGGCGATATTGGTGCCGACCACCATCCTGGCCCTCCAACATGGCCGTACCTTCGGCGAACGGCTCAAGGATTTCCCGGTGACCGTGGACTACCTCAACCGATTTCGCTCGGCCAAAGAGAAAAAAAGCATCGTGGAGCGGCTGAAAAAGGGCCAGATCGACATCATCATCGGCACCCACGCCATGCTCTCCAAAGACATCGTTTTCAAGGACTTAGGGCTGTTAGTCATTGACGAAGAGCAAAAATTTGGCGTAGCCAGCAAAGAAAAGCTCCGTGCCCTCAAGGTGAACGTGGACACGCTGACGCTCACCGCCACGCCGATCCCGCGCACCTTGCAGTTCAGTCTCATGGCTGCCCGCGACCTCTCCATCATCCGCACGCCGCCGCCCAACCGCCAGCCGATCCACACCGAAATCCGCGTTTTTGATGAGGATGTGATCCGTGATTCCATCAATGCCGAACTGGACCGGGGCGGACAGGTGTTCTTTGTCCACAACCGGGTCAACGACCTGGCCCCCATGGCCGACCTGATCCGCAAGCTCTGTCCCGGTGCCGACGTGGCCCTGGCCCACGGCCAGCTCGAGAGCGACCATTTGGAAAAGGTGCTGACCGAGTTCATCGATCGTAAGCACGATGTGCTGGTCTGCACCAACATCATCGAGACCGGGCTGGACATTGCCAATGCCAACACGATCATCATAAACCGCGCTGATATGTTTGGCCTCAGCGACCTGCACCAGCTGCGCGGCCGCGTCGGGCGCTCCAACGTGAAGGCCTATTGTTACCTGCTCGCGCCACCACTTTCGGTGCTGACCCAGGAGGCCCGCAAACGGCTGCGCACCATCGAGGAGTTCAGTGATCTGGGCGGTGGTTTCCAAGTCGCCATGCGCGACCTCGACATCCGGGGCGCGGGCAACCTGCTCGGCGGCGAACAAAGCGGCTTCATCGCCGATATTGGCTACGAAACTTACCAGAAAATATTGGACGAGGCCATTCAGGAACTCAAGGAGACGGAATTCAAGGATTTGTTTCAGGAAGAACTGGCCACCAAAGGGGCTTACGTCCGCGACGTGACCATCGAGACGGATGTGGAAATGCTCATTCCCGACGCCTACGTCACTAACACGCAGGAACGCCTGAATCTGTACACGGAACTCAACAACGTGGCCGACGAGGCGGGCGTGGCGGTGTTTGCCAAACAGTTGGAAGACCGATTTGGGAAATTGCCCAAACAGGTGCTGGCCCTGTTTGAAGCCCTGCGCCTCCAGTGGATGTGCAAGCAACTGGGCTTTGAAAGGCTGATCCTGAAAGGCGGTAAGCTGCGCTGCTATTTCATCGGTGATGCGCAATCCTCTTTCTTTGAAACGGCTCTGTACAAAAAACTCCTCCAATTCATCCAGTCCAAAGGCCGCATCATGGGCCTTAGCCTGAAACAGACGAACAAGGAATTGATTCTGGTGCAGGACGAGGTGCGGAGCCTGAAGCAGGCGAAAAGTACGTTGGAGCAGTTGGTGGGGGTGGTAGGGTAGGGGTAGTTGGCGGTGCGCTATGGCGAAGCAGCAAAAAATTAGGATCGTGCTGGATGCCAATTGGTACGTTCGAGCCAGCATCAACCGAAAATCTCGTCGCACGTTGTATCGTTTGCTCCCTAATGAACGTCTGCAAATACTTTATACGGACCAGTTATTCGAGGAGTTTTCAGAAGTAATCTCTCGACCAAAATTTGAAAAAGTGATTACGTCCGACCAAGTAAAGCGTTTCATTCGATTGGTCATACCAGTGTTGGAAGAAATCAAATCAAATCCTGTTGCATTTGAAACTTGAATCTGCGTAATCCAATAATTGTGCATCGGGCCGTCCATAGCCGACAAGATAGAAAAAAGTGGTTACGGACGGTTAAATAAGAGCAGTACTCTAGCCCCCCTTCGGCGCATCCGCCCAAACCGTCGTCTCCTCCCAGTCATCAAAATCCTTTTTTAGGGAATTCAACTTCGCCCGCGCCCCGTTCAAGGCCCCCTTGCCCAGCAACAACCGGAGCGGCGGATTGTCTGATTCCACCGCCTGCACAATGGCCTGGGCGGCCCGCGCCGGATCGCCCGGCTGATTGCCGCTATAGCCCCGGATGGCCTCTTTGTTGGCCCCGGCAGTGTCATGGTAGTCGTCGATGACGATGGGGCTGTTTTCGGCGGAACGGCCCGCCCAATCGGTGCGGAAACCGCTGGGGGCCACAATGGTCACTTTGATGCCCAACTTGGCCGTCTCTTTGGCCAGTGATTCGGACAGGCCATCCACCGCAAACTTGGTGGCGTTATAGAAACCCACCGCCGGGAAACCGACCAGTCCGCCGATGGACGCGATGTTCACGATGTGGCCGCTGCGCTGCGCCCGCATGATGGGCAGCACTTCCTGGGTCATCTTGGCGAGGCCGAAGAAGTTGATCTCGAACATATTACGCACGGCAGCCTCCTCGCTCTCTTCCACCGCGCCAAAGTAACCGATACCCGCATTGTTCACCAGCACATCGATGCGGCCAAAGCGGTCCCTGGTCTGCTGCACCGCCGCCTTGATCTGGTCGGCCTTGGTGACATCCAGCGTCACGGCGATGGCCTGGTCTTCTTTGCCTGCCATGATGTCCTGTACGTCAGCAATGTTGCGGGCAGC
Organism: Saprospirales bacterium; assembly: GCA_043753125.1. Classification (GTDB taxonomy): domain Bacteria; phylum Bacteroidota; class Bacteroidia; order Chitinophagales; family Saprospiraceae; genus M3007. The sequence continues at coordinate 23,652 of JAYUXG010000134.1, forward strand.
GACGGCGGCGTAGTGGCCATGTGCCAGCACATACTTGGCCAGCTCGCGCCCAAAGCCCGTGGAGCAGCCGGTGATCAACCATACTTTTGTCATAATGTGTTTTTTTGTGAGACAACCCAACACGATGAAGGGGGTAAAGGTTGATGTACCGGCGGGTTTAGCCGCCGAAAAATTACAAAAAGCATAACGCTATCCGGTATGGGTTGACGGCTGAACCCGTCGGCACTGGGAGATGACGACGACGAGTGTGATACATCGGCGGTATGGGTCGGCAGCTGAACCCGCCGGTACTGGGAGGCCAAAGCGAACAAACCGTTCGATATCGAACGGTTTTTGTTTTTAATAATTAATGTAAGTTATTGATTATAAATAACTTACCCCTTGGCACGGCGTTCGCATATATTTCTATGTCATCGCACTAAAAGCGGTCGAAAATGGACAGAGCAATTTCACCGGAATTTATACAAAAACAACGCGGCAAGATAGGCTGGTACGCTTTACTGGCCATCGCCCTATTGGCGGCAGCGGTCTGGGGACTACGCAACACCTTGTCCACTTCATTGCAGCGTGCGGAGGTGCGTACCGTTGTGGTGGAGACCGGCGATGTGGACAACACCATCAATGCCAGTGGAGAAGTGCAACCCGAACTGGAACAGGTCATCATCAGCCCCATCGCGGCCGTCATTCAGCAGGGCTACGTCAGTGCGGGCAGCACGGTGCAGACGGGCGACAAAATCCTGGAACTGGATAAGGCGTTCACCCAAATCGAATTAGCGAAGCAAAAAGACGGCCTGGAACTCAAGCGCAACGGCATCGTGAAGCTCCAACTCGAACTGGACAAAAGTTTTTACGACATCAAAATCCAGGACTCTATCAAGGCCTGCCGTATTGTGAGCCTGCAAGCGGACCTGAAAAACGCCCGTCAACTTTTCCAGGCGGGCGGCGGCACCCAGGCGGCCATCGAAAAGATCGAGACCGAACTGCGGGTGGCTCAACTGGAAAAACGCCAGTTGGAAAACGACATCCGCAGCCGCCAAAAGGTCATGCAGGCCAGCATCCGGGAGTCGCAGATCAGCGCGTCCATCCAGGAAAAGGAACTGAGTGAGTTCGAGCGGAAGTTGCAGCAGGCCAATATCGTGGCGCCCCGGGCGGGCGTGCTGACTTATGTCAACCTTAATTTGGGGACCAAAGTCAACGAAGGTGAGGTACTGGCGCGCATCGCCGACCTGCGTAGTTTCAAGATACTGGGTTCTATATCAGACAGTTATTCACGGGACATCCACAATGGTATGCCGGTCATCGTGCGCGTCAACGACTCCATTGTGCGCGGCAGGTTGGTTAACATTCACCCGGCGGTGTCGAACAGCGTGGTGACGTTCGACGTGGCTCTGGACGACCAGAAGAGCAACGGCCAATTGCGCCCCAATATGAAGGTGGAGCTGTACCTCGTCACCGATGCCCGCAAACAGGTGGTGCGCATAAAAAACGGGCCAGCCTTCAAAGGCAGTTCAGAGCAGGATGTCTTCGTGCTGCGTCCCGATGGCAAAGCTGTGCGCCGGAGGGTTAAGATTGGCCTGAGCAATTTCGATTTTGTGGAAATCACCGCCGGTCTCCAACCCGGCGAAACGGTACTCATCTCCGATATGGCTACTTATAAAAATGTAACCGAGATCGAGATCAAATGAGGCCCGTTTCCACCATATTATTTATCCTGCTGGCCAGCGTTTTATACGCGCAAGAACCTATGCGCCTGCCGCTACAAACGGTGGTCGATATGGCCAAAGCGCAGTCCATCGCTGCCCGGCAAGCCGCCACGACCAGAGAGACGAAGTACTGGGAATACCGCACTTTTCAGTCCAATTTCAAACCGCAACTGCTGCTGGACGGTCGTCTGCCCGCCTTTACGCGCTCTTTTTACGAGGTGCTGCAACCGGACGGCACCATCCAGTTCCAGCCAGTGCAATTCAACAATTCGTCGCTCGGCCTCTCGCTGGAGCAGCAGATTGCACGCACTGGCGGCACGATCTACGCGGCCACGCAGGTGCAGCGCTTCGACGACTTTATCCGCCATAACACGCTGTACAACAGCACTTTGTTTGGCGTGGGGGTGCGACAGCCACTGTTGCAATTCAATCCGCTGAAATGGGACAAAAAGATCGAACCGTTGATCTATCGGGAGAGCCAGCAGGAGTACATAGAAGCGATGGAACAGATCGCCGTGACAGCCAACGGTTTATTTTTCGACCTGCTGTTGGCGCAAGTCAATCAAAATATCGCCGCCACGAACTTGAAAAATACCAATGACATCCTGCGGATTGCCAACACGAAATTTGAACTGGGCAAGGTCAGCCGCAACGAAATACTGCAACTGCAACTGGAACAACTGAAAGCCCAAAAGGCATTGGCCACGGCCAAACGCGACCTGGAAATATCGACTTTAAACCTAAAAGCTTACACGGGTCTCCAAAACAATGCCTCGTTGGAACTCGTGGCCCCGCAGCCGGGCAACTTGCCCGCTATTTCCCCAGAAATAGCCCTCGCTGAAGCCCTCACCAACCGTTCCGACGCGATTGGTTTCAGTCGCCGCCGCCTGGAAGCGGAACGCGCCGTGGCCAAAGCCAAAGCAGAGCGCGGCCTGAATGCCACGCTGACGGCCAATGTGGGCTTCTCCAATCGCGGTACCCGCGTGGGCGACCTCTACCAGTCGCCGCAACACCAGGAGGTGGTGACTATAGAATTTGTGGTACCTATCCTGGATTGGGGACGCGCTCAGTCGCGCACCAAGACCGCCCAAGCCAATCAAACCTTGACCCAATACACCGTCGAACAGGACATCCAGAATTTTCAGCAGCAAATCTATACGCACATTAGTTTATTCGACTTATTAAAAGAGCAATTATCGCTGACGGCCCAAGCCGATTCTATTGCGTCGGAGAAATACCAAATTGCGCAGGAACGCTACGTGTTAGGCGATCTTTCTATTACTGATCTGAGTATTGCTTTTACCGAAAAAGACCAGGCCAAACGGGATTTTGTGGGGGCCTTGCGCGATTATTGGGCGGCTTTTTATGAATTGCGTTGGTTGACGCTGTATGATTTTGAAAAGGGGGAGAAGATAACCCCGACCCGGTAGGATAAAAACAAGTGTCACAGAGACTCACAGAGTATTTCGAGGCTCACAGAGTAGAAATGTTAATAAAATTGGTTTGCAACTCATTAGAGTTTTGCAATAATTTTTATAACAAATTATAGTGATCTTTAAAACTAGAAAGTACACTTTTCTAAGAATTTTCCACTTTTTCTCAACCCCTCCACCAAATAACTCATCACTTATAACTCATAACTCAAAGAAGGGGATTCACTTAAAAAACAT
>JAYUXG010000135.1:0-4881 GCA_043753125.1 Saprospirales bacterium
GGATGTTGGGATAGAAAGTGATCAATGCCTGATTGGTCTGTTATTACATCTGGTAGTACATAAGATTGGCCCGTCAGTGGACTTTTCGATATGGCGGGAGGCTGAACTGTTTGCGTCATGGTAATTCCCTTAAAAATTTCTTGATTAAATGTGTTGTCTAATAAACTCAATAGCGCTTTTAGGTCGCCAATTGAGCTGAGCGGATGCTTTGGAATCATCAAAGGTTAGGGTAGAAATGATTTTCTCTAATCGCAGTGACGAAAATGGCAGATCTTTTTTTAGTAATTTCATTAAAACATCGCCCATCCAGGCCATTGGGTATAAAATCCACAAAGGCAGTTTTATGCTGATTTTCTTATTTAGCTTTTCAGCGATAGCTGTTTCTATCTGCTCGAAGGAAGGATGCATTTTATCGGTTAAGTTAAAAACGCCGCTTATATCAGGCGCAGCGGAGACGATTAATGCGGCCACATCGTCCGCCAGTACGACACTTTTTTGTGCCTTGTTGTTTTTTATGCTTAAATACGTACCTTTCGCAATAGCCTTTCGCATATCACCAAGGTTGCCGGGCGGGTTGGCACCAACGATAAGCGGAAGCCTTAGGATGAGGCAGCCAGCCCCTTTTGACGCACACCACGCTTGCACTACTTTTTCAGCCATCCATTTGCTGTCGCCATAAGGTGTATTGGGCTGTGGGGGAAAATGTTCGGAGAGCAATTTCCCCTTATTTAGTCCATAGACGGCTACCGTGCTGATAAACACAAATTGCCGGGGCACCAGGCCAATTTTGTCCATTGCCTGGAGTAAGTTTTTGGTGCCTTCCAAGTTAACCGTATAAAATGCTTCTCCTTCCGCTTTGGTTTTTGGGAAAACATGGGCTTTCCCGGCTATATGGACTACTTTTTCAAAACCAATCGGGGGAATATTAATATCGGCATCAGCCAAATCACTTTGTATAGAATGGGTACCAGCTATGGTTCGCCGACTAATATTATATACTTCAAAACCTGCTTCCTGAAAGGCTTTCAGGACATAACCGCCCAAAAAGCCGGTTCCACCCGTGATTAAAACGTTTTTAGCCGCCATCTTTACTTCAAAAGTAACTGTAATATTTTTTTAACCGGACGAATGACATACAGAGCCATTGGGTAAGCAAAACCGTTCATGTTCCAGGCTGATTTCAGTTCTTTGGTAGTGGTCCAATAACTGTGGAGACCCTCTGTGCTAATACCACCCAACCGCATACGAACGATGGTTTGGTCTAAAAAACGGCTTTTATAACCGTGTACTTTCATCATTCTGAACATGAACTCGTAATCCGAACATATTTTAAAATCGGGATAATACAATCCGATTTCCGTGTAGACCTTTTTGCTGACAAATAATGCAGGGTGGGGTGGCACATTCCCATGCTCAAAGAAGGCAGGATAATAGGGCTTGGTTTTCCAATAGCGGACCACTTTAGCCGGATTTTCTGTTCTAAAATAAACGATGTTTCCGTAGACAGCCGCCACATCAGGATGCTGTTGGATGAAGGAAACGACGGATGATATGGTTTGGGGGGTGGCAAAAACGTCATCGGAGTTCAATATACCAATCCATTCTCCCGAGGCAAGCGCTATGCCTTTGTTCATCGCGTCATAAATCCCTTTGTCGCGTTCTGATACAATCTTGGCCACGTGATTATACTGTTTCGCTATGGCCAAAGTATTATCTTTCGATGCCCCGTCAATGACAATATGTTCAATATATGGGTAGTCCTGCTCGGCTACACTCTGTAGGGTATCGGCAATGGTGGCCGCACTGTTGTAGGTGACAGTGATGATGGATATAATGGGCGGTGATGCCGACATCGTAACTAGATTAATTATTAAACATACTCATAAATATAGAGGATATCTTTTCAATGCGCTCGTCGTAATCATCAGGCATATTTTTCATAGTAGCTGTACCGTTGAGGAAAGCAATCATTTGTTCGGCCAGCCCCTGATGGCTATCTTCTCCAAAAAAGTGGCCTCGTTCATTAAGTTGTTCTAGATGAACGGGCAAATCCGAAGCAATCACCTGATGTTGCAGCGTTTTAGCATCTTCTACAACCGTGCTCCATCCTTCAAATTTACTGGGCTGAATAACTGCCAAAGAGCCTTTCAGCAAGGCCAGCTGGTCTTCCCGTGGAATCAATCCTAAAATGGATGCTTGCTCGGTTAGATTATGGTCAATTATAAACTTTTGGAGGCTAGGGAAAAAAGCAGCATTGCGATAGTCCTCTGTTTTTCCGGTAAAAAACACCCTGAGCTCCGTGTTCTTTTGTTTAACTATTTCAATGGCCCGCAGTACGGTGATGTGATTCTTATGCTCATAAAACTGGTTGGACACTAGAAAATAAGGCTTGTCCAACGGATACTTATTACTTAGCGTTTCTGGTGCAGTTATTTTAAGGTCTTTTATAAACGAAATAAACTGTAAAATTTGAATTGGCAGGGTGGGCCGATATTTATAAAATCGGTCAAGGTGTGATTTTGCATTATAGCTCGAAAGAATTAAGCCATCCGTATGGCAGAGAATATTCTTAAAACGCTGTTCCCGAAAATACAGGTTCGTTTTCTTGAATAGCTGCGGATAGAACTTATGCTGGAAATCCGGTATCCAGGAGATTAAGCGATAGTTACGCTTCCCGTTGGTACCGGGTGGGAAATCATTGACCGGATAGAGGCCATCAAGATTGAACTCAGCAGCAATATCGGCCACAAAAATATTTTTTCTTTGTAATATTGATTTGAGGTAGTTTATTACCTTATGCTCATAAAAAGGATATGGAATGGTATGTAGATGGGGGTATTTAATATTGCTTAAATATTTCTCCGTGGACGGGCGATAAAAAATAAAAATTTCCGGTTTTTTATCGTCCGCTAAACATTGCAGGGTCTTGATGATACCGTATAGGTAATATATCACTCCTATATCGTCATTGATGAACAAAATGCCAATGCGCGTTCTTTTCATACGTAATTATACTTCTTGTTGACTTCTGGCCCATTCATAATAATTTTTTAAGCCTATTTCTAAGCTAACCTGAGGAATATAGCCCATTGATTGTAATGTGCTAATATCGGCCATCCAATTATTGGGATCGCCTTTTCTTTCTTCACCGGAAAATGTATAGGACACATGCTCCGGCCAAAAACTATAAAATAAAGAGACGACCTCTTGGATGGTTACCTCCCTACCATTAGCCACATTAATAGCCCCCCCCCCGAAAGAGTTTTGTTGGATCACCAAATCCAGAACCCGAACCAGATCTGCCACGTGAATAAAATCCCTGGATTCCCGCCCGGTGCCAAACAAGGTAAACGGTGCCCCACCCAGGGCTTTCTGGTACAAGTCCCAGAAAAGTTGTTTTTTCAGCCCATTGCCGTAGGCGGAAAAAATACGTAGCGAGCAAGTTCGAAGCCCATAGAAATGATGGAATTCCTGACAAATCTGCTCTGCGTATAGTTTGTGCCATCCGTAAGGCGATAAGGGCTTTAAAGAGGCAGTTTCTTTCACTGGTAGCGACACCGGATTGCCATATATTGCCGCACTGGACAAATTGATGAACTTGCAGGACGGCTGATACATTCTTATTGCATCCAGCAATTTGAAAACATTGATCGTATTGAGGTGGTGGTCGCGCAGCGGGTTCTGCAAGGAGTCTGGTACCGAAGCAGCACCGGAGCAATTGATACATACATGCACCTGCTGCGCCTGAAAAATGGCATGAAAATCGGAAGTGGTGGCATCAATGAGAAAATAATTGTTATCGGTATAATCTACTACCACATCGCTGCCCCATACCTGATAGCCGATATTTTTAAGATACTTTACAGCGTGGCTACCTATAAAACCTTTTGAACCAACAACTAAGAGCTTATTCATGAACGTTTGTCAAGTTGTAGCAAGAAAACACTTCTGCTATGTGCAGCACCATCTGTCCCCTTGTTTCTCCCACTATGCGGGTCATGTGCAAGTATTTCGCTACAATCCTCGCGAGAAGTAAACTGCCAACCTTGTGTTGTATATTTTGCAAAGCTAACCTGAACGGTCCCTTCTTTTTTACAGATTGCTTCTACTTGACTTAGCATTTCATCATCAAACTGTTGAAAAGAGTCATAGTTTTCAAATTTACCGTAGGGTGATGTAATCAACAGCCGTCCACCGGATTTAAGTACACGTAATAGCTCTTGCACTGCGTCAAGATAATCATAACATTTTTTTGCTTCACTTGCGGACTGCCCTTCTACATACCCGTACAAGGTATTATTCATACCAACGTGTTCCAAGGTAGAATGGCAAACTACTGTATCAAAACTGCTATCCTGGAATGGCGTTTGACGCAAATCACCATAAACATATTCTACCCCTACACTCGGAAAACTAGGTACTTCAGGAAAGAAAGTAAAAATTGTCAATTTACGTCCTTTAATGGCAGGATGAGTCAATATATCCTTAAAGTTGAAAGTGGAACCTGCATCTAAAAGGTTGCCCCTCAATAACAACCGGGAAAATATCCAAGGATATTCTAATATCCGTTCGTCCACTCCTATGCCATAATTATCGGGCAGACAATTATTTTTGAAGCCATTTAATAAAGTAGATGAATACAATACAGTGTTAATTTCACGCCATTTATGTTCAATATATCCAATGCTCCAGGGAGTTCTGCCGGTTGCATAGAATCTCCGAAGTTTTATTGGTTTTATCCAAGTATTAACAACTGAATAAAAGGGGTAAACGAGTTTTTTTAATATTATGTTCATTATTCTTATTTTTCAGGATTGCTGCGATGAGAATTTATTTGACATTCGTGCTTAACTATGAACTGGTATCAATTTAAACGATTGA
>JAYUXG010000136.1:0-11701 GCA_043753125.1 Saprospirales bacterium
GCCAGGGTCTTTCCCCCATTCTGTTTCTACTTCATCCGCCGCCCGTACGCCAACCCATAAGGCTAATCCACTAACTACCAATAACCAAGGGCCTACATCTGCGCCCCTCCAACCCCAAAATGGCAACAGTAGCAGCAGGCCCACGCCAGTACCCCAAGTACCCGGCGCGATGGGTAGCCAACCGGCACCGAAACCGCTGCCTAATACTTTTGACCAATGATATTGGCTGTTCACGCCAGAAGGGAGTTTGATAAGTAGAAATGGGACGGGCAACAGGCTATTTTTTTGCTTGTTTTTGCAACTCTTCGATCTGACGCAGCAGATCTTCGTTTTTTTGCCGCTCGGCGGCTAGGGCTTGTTCCTTCGCTTCCAAGACTTGTTCCTTCGCTTCCAAGGCTTGTTCCTTCTCCGCAATAATCTTATCCTTTTCCGCAGAGGCCTTTTCTAATTTGCTGTAGCCGCGTTCAAAGATGCGCTCTATTTCGTCCTCCACATCCATTTGGTCGCGCATATCTTCGCTGGCTATGGCTCGGCCCAGCCTATCCACCATTTTCTTGACCAAGGGATCCTGCGCATCTCCTTGAAAATCTAATTGGTGTTGGTCTTTGGTCCGAAACTCCGGGCTGAATATTTGTAATACTCTTTCCAGTTTGGTTCTGGTGCGCGCTTTCAACCGCAAGACCTGGATGACGTAACTATTGTGGGTCAATAATTCTATAAATTCTTCTTTTACCTCAATAATCTCATTCGTAATGGCATCCCGGTACTCCCGATTGACTTTGATCGCCGCGTTTTGAATATTGTCCAATAGGAAACCCAAAATATAGATGGTCACGATGGGCAAGGGGCGTTTTTCCGGCAAACCTTCCTCCGTCAACACCTCGTCTTCTTTTCGATAATTATCGCCCAAATACCGGCGGAAGCGCATCACATCCAACACCTGCTTGGCTTTTTGTAATTCAATCAGTATTTTTCTGGATTCTCCCGACGGCGACCGCACCACGGCCTTAAAGTCGAAGCGCAGGATGCTGATGTTACTTGCCGTATTCTCGGTGGCCGTCTCTTGCGGCTTGACCTCCATGCTCAATATCTCTTCTCCCAGAATGGCCGATAGCAGCCCACGGGCAATGTCCATGTCTTCCAACAAGTACTTGAAAACAACATCGTATAGTGGATTGGCAATGAGCATGGACGGTGAATGATAAATTATGATCTATAGACGATGAACTACAACCGCTGGTTCCTATGACAAATATAGGCTTTACTGGGAAAGAAGAAATTATTTAAATCCAATACGGCACATACCGCGACAATAATGGACCACGGATGCAATGGATAAAAACGGATTTTAGAAGGTTTCGCTCCAAAACATAAAAATCCGTGGCCTATTGTTGTTACTATCTAAAGTCAATATGTCCATCAAAAATCAAACTTGAACCGCGCCCGAATACCCCATTTGCTCACCCCCGGTAGATCGGTGTAAGTCAGACGGCGCACGTAATCCACCCGGAAAATGCGGAAGATGTTGGCCACGCCCACGCTGGCCTCCACGTAAGGCTCGCGCTCCAGCGTGTGGGTCACGGTACGGCCTTGGTCGTCCACCGGGAAGCGGATCAGCCCATTGGCATCAGTCGGTTGGTTTTTTGCGTCCAAGCCGCCATACAGTCCTTTGAAGCTCACTACTTCCCGCCATTTCAGGCGGCGCAGCAGCGGCACCTTGTTAAAGAAAAATCCATTGAAGTAGTGCTGAATGCTCAACGCTACGTACTTGTCGCTGGCAAATTCTAGAAAATTCATCAGGTTATAGGCCTGCAATTGGTAGGAATAGGTCTGGTTGGCGCGGTGAATTTCCAACAGGGGATAAGGTACTGCACCAAATACCCGCCCGCCTTCCAGCGTCCAGTCGGAATGGCCAAACGGGGCGAGGTAAAAAACTTTGGACACTTGCGCCGTCAACATCTGGTAGTCGTAGCCACTGCCCAGCAGGCCCCTGGCCCCGGCGCGGAAATTGACCTGAATGATCGGGTATTGATTCGGGATTGGGATACGATAGGTCTTCCCCTGATAAAACTTCTCGTTGGGGGCGTAACGCACCGAAAAGCCAACATCGCTCAACTTGATTTCTGATAAATACTGCACTTCCTCGTCGCCCGTAGCCTTGTAATCGAACAGCAGGTTACCACCCGGAGTCTTATTCACCCGCTGATAGGAAAGCGTATAGCTCAGCCCCCGGCGCATCTCGCGCACGTAATCCACCCGGAAAGAACAGTTGTAGATCATCTTGTCATTCACTCCACGCTTGAACGACAGCAGAAAATTATCCTCCTCACCTGATTGGTATCGACGTTTTCAAAGACAAACTGGAACTTGCGCAACGTGCGGCGTTTGCGAAACTTCTCGGTCACGTTGTTTAGATCGAATTGTAGTTTTTCGTAGGCCTCGTAATTGTAGTAGTCCAGCCCTTTCTTGCGGTTCTGGTCTTTGTGGGCAAACACTTGGCCGATCAAATCTACCGCCGGGTTGTTCTTGCGGCGGTATTTATTGGGGCGCACCTCCACTTCCTTAAGGTTCACGGTTTCGTCACTTAGACGGACTACAACCTCGGTGGCTTGGCTTGCCTGCACGGTTACGTTTTGCGGAGCATAGCCAACGTAGGTCACACGGAGCTGCGTTGCTGGCCGGTCGGTTTCGATCAAAAAATAACCATTGAGATCGGTGCGGCTACCGGCTTTAGCCTCGGGCAGTTGTACGGAAGCGTAGGGCAGCGGTTCGTTGGTGCGGTCGTCTACTACTCTACCGTGTACAGAAGTTATTTTTTGCGCAAATATTGCGCCTGGAGCCAACAAGGCGAAGATCAAAATCATCGCTTTGGGGGAAAGCATTTTTGTAAAGTGTTGCATAATTGCTTGTTTTCAAAGGGTGTTGGGTGAGTGAAAATTAAGTTTGGATCAGTACGGATTATTGGAAAACTTTTGCATTTACTACATTAATTAAACAGAGCAGGGGCAATTAGGCACCACTGCGCGATGGACTTCCGACCATCCGCAATATCTCAGCGATGAACAATAAATCAGGACGGAATTAGCAAGGACCCGAGTCGGGAAAGATTTTCAAAGCCACTTATTTTGGCGATACCAAGTGATCGTATTGGCCATGCCACTGTACAGGTCGAACTCCGGTTGGAAATGCAGTTCCTGCAAGAGCGGCCCGGCATCGCAGTGCCAGTTTTCCGCCGCCAGTTCGGGTATTTTGTCACGGTTGAGCGGGCTGGGTTTGTTCTGCCAGCGGCCAACGGTCTCGGCGATACCCGCAACCTGCCGCACCAAAGGCAGCGGCAACCGAATTTTCCAAGTATTTTTTTTCCCCAAAGCCTGCCGCACGGCGGCACCCAGGTCCTCGGTGCGGTAGGCTTTTCCGTCAGACACAATGTACTTACGATGTAGAGCCGTTGGAGTTTCCAGTACCCGAAAGATGGCGCGGGCCACATCGGCAGCGTGTACGAAACTCAATCGCTGTGGCTGCTGACCAATGGTCAGTTCCACTCCTTTTTGCGCCAACTTGATAAAAGTCAGTATATCTCGTTCCCACGGTCCATACACGGCGGTCGGCTGCACCACTACCCACGGAAATTCAGCAGGCAGCGTGGCCAAATAGTCTTCGGCATTGCGCTTGCTTTCGCCGTAGGGCGTCAGTGGTTTTGGGGTTTGGTCGTCCCGAATTTGTGGGCAGCCGTCCGGTGCCGCGCCCAGCGAAGCTAAACTGCTGACCATCAAAAACTTATGCGGCACTATTCCCGACTGTTGCAAAGCCTGCACCAGGCGGCGGGTGTTTCCAGTGTTGCCTTCGTGGTAGCCATCGCGGGTCAGGGCTTTGGTGACCCCGGCATTATGAATCACCCAGTCGAATCGCCCGGCACGCGTCAATAGTTCGCTCATCGCCGCTGCATCGCCCAACGGAAGGTCGAGGAGGTGCAGGCGCGGGTCGCCCAGACGAGAACGGTCGCTGCTGGCCCGCACGGCAGCCGTCACATCGTCGCCCCGCTCGAGGGCTTGTTTCACCAAGTACCCGCCGATAAAGCCGCTGGCTCCGGTGATGAGAACGCGTGCCATCTGTTCAGAGTGCTTTTTCGTAGACGCGGTGCTTACGGAAGACCTTTCCGCCCATTTGCACCAGTGCGCGGTTCATTAGTTCGTTATTTTCCAAAATCCAGGAGGCCTCCGCCCGGTGGATGCCCTTGCGCCGGGCGGTCTGGTAGCTGCGTACGTACATGCACACATCCAGCCCGATCCGACGGTATTGCGGCAAGATACCCAGGGCCACCACGCGGACACTCTTGATGGATTTCCGGCCAAACAAAAACTTGAAAAAGCCGGTGGGGAACAGCCGACCGCGCGGCATTTTGATGAATACCTCGTTCAGATTGGGTACAGTCAGCCCGGCACCAATGACCTCCCCATCTTTTTCTGCAAAAAATACCAAATCGGGATCCAGGGCCATTTTTAGGTCCTTGCCCATCTGGCGTACTTCGGCCTCGGTCATGGGTACGAAGCCCAGATTTTGGTCCCAAGCAGCATTGTAAATCGTCAGGAACTTTTCCACTTCCTGCTCAAAAGCCTTCATATTGATGGTGCGGATTGTGATGCCGCGCCGGGCGAGCCTTGCTTCGAGCTGCTCGCCTATGGCTTGCAGTTTTGGGTCCAATTGGTCAGAGAAAAGTTCATAGCTGAGCAAATCCGAGTGTTTGGCGAAGCCATAGCGATCCAGAAACTCGGCGTAGTATGGACGGTTGTAGGTCGTTAGCACGAAAGGGGGTTCGTCAAAGTTCTCGATCAATATGCCGCAGGTTTCGTTGGTAGAAAGGTTAGTCGGGCCAATCACCCGCTCCAAACCTTCTCCCCGTAACCAATCGACGGCCACGTTTAGCAATGCCTGTGCTACGTCGTAGTCTTCTATTACGTCAAAGAAACCAAAGAAACCAGCCTTGTCGCCCGTAAATTCTATATAGTTGTTATTGCGAATGGCGGCTATCCGTCCTACCACCTTGCCCTCTGACGAACGGGCCATAAAGTATTCAGCGGTGGAATGTTTGAAAAACGGGCTTTTCTCCCGGTTCAACAACGCCTCTTGAGCCATAAACAGTTCGGGTACATAATTGGGGTCGCCCGCAAAAAGATCGTGCGGAAAATCAATAAATTGTGCCAATGCCTGACGGCTTTCCACCTTTTCGATACGGATAGAGGCACTTATGGTTGGGTTTACCTCATGTAAAAGTGTATTTTTCATAAATCATTGCGCTATAACTTTTGATTTAAGATTACATGATTCAAGATGTTTAACGGTTCGTATTTTGAAATATATAGAACATCTCACATCTGCAATCATGTAATCTGTATTCATCAATCAAATACTTAAAATCTTAAATTCAGTAACCAGAAACAAATAAACCAGTCAATAATCAAGATAAAGACTCTTGAAAATCGGCCGTTTCGTGCAGTTCCAACAGTTGGGCATTGCGGTACATGATTTCCACTGCGCGGTCGATCTGTGCAAAGGAGTGCGTGGCCATCAGCGAAAAGCGGATGAGCGAGTCGGCACTGCGTACTGCCGGGGACACTACCGGGTTGACGAACACGCCATCGTCGGCCATCATCTTGGCAAACTGGAAGGTCTTTAAGTCATCGCGGATGTAAATGGGCAGGATCGGCGATTCGGTCTTACCGATCTCAAAACCGGCACTTCTCAGTTGGGCCATAGCGTAGTGGGTATTTTGCCACAGTTTATCGATGCGCTCAGGCTCCTGTTGGATGATCTCGACGGCCGCCAAGGCACTCGCCGCTGCCGCAGGGGTCATGCTGGCACTAAAGATCAAGGCCCGGGAATTGTGCTTCAGGTAATTGATCGTATCGTGGTCAGCGGCTACAAATCCTCCCAGCGAGGCCAGTGATTTGGAAAACGTGCCGACTATCAAATCCACTTTATCATGCAACCCAAAGTGGTCGCCTGTACCCCGGCCTTGCCGCCCAATCACGCCAATGGCATGGGCATCGTCCACAATAATAGTAGCATCGTAGTGATCGGCCAGTTTAACAATGCCCGGTAGGTCGGCAATGTCACCTTCCATGCTAAATATCCCGTCCATGACGATCAGCTTAGAACCTTCACCCTCCACGCGCCGCAGCTGCTGTTCGAGCGAGGCCATGTCATTATGGCGGTATTTGACGATTTTTCCAAACGAAAGGCGTGTGCCGTCAATGATGGAGGCGTGGACCAGTTCGTCGATGAAAATGTAGTCAGTGCGCCCGGCCAACGGCGCAATAGCCCCCAGATTGGCCTGAAAACCAGTGCTGTAGAGCAGTACGGCCTCTTTATGCAGGTAATTGGCGAGGCTTTCTTCCAGATCAATGTGGATTTTGAGCGTACCATTCAGGAAACGCGACCCAGCGCATCCGGTGCCATACTGCTGGATGGCACGCTGGGCAGCCTCCTTGAGTTTCGGGTGGTTGGTCAGTCCCAAGTAACTGTTGGACCCGAACATGAGTACGCGCTTACCATCAATTATTACCTCAGTGTCTTGTTCGGACTCAATGACGCGAAAATACGGGTATAGATTCGCTCGCTTCAATTGGTCGGCGGCATCATAACCGCGAATTTTCCGTGAAAGGCTACTGTTCATGCGACTGGATTTTAAATGAAGTTGGATGTCGAATAAAGATGATAAATACGTGCCAACGGTATTTTGGACCCACGAAAAGACCAGATTGATTTTAATATTTAACTGTTTAGTTAACCCAGGGCCGCAAAAGTATTGTAAGATTTTTTTCAAACAAGGAGAGTACAGTATGGTTCGCTGGGCAGTCAAAAACTTGCGGGTTCGACTTGCAAGGATCGGATCAACATATTGCTGACGTGTTCAATGCGCTCCTCAATCAACTGATCGAACGATTTGTGTTCATTTTCCAGGGCCACCTTGTACATCGGTTGGGCCAGAAAAGGAAACATGGTCAGCCCAGAAATAGACAGGAACAGCTGTCGCGGACAGACCGGGAGGATGCGCCCTACCGACTGTTCCGCCTCTACCAATTCCCGAAAGACCTGAAACACCTTGGCATGCGATTCACTCGGCCCGGCGCACTGCATCCGTTCCGGGTTGCTGTGCATCTCATTCAAAATAAACATCGGCAAATAAGGGGCAGATCGCATTTTATGAATGTCCTGTTCGACCATTCGCCGCAATTTATCGAAAAAAGACAGATCCGAAGTCAAAATCGAAATGATATTCGACTGGAATTTTTTCGATTCCTGATCGAAGATCATCGCAAACAGCTTGTCCTTGGTCCGAAAATAATAGTGCAGCAGAGCCTGATTGATATGCGCCGTCTTGGCAATATCACACATTCGAGATGCTGCAAACCCTTTTTGCATAAAGACCTGCCTTGCCGCTTCGAGGATAGTATCCTCCGTACTGATTACTGATACCACGATTTAATTTATAAATTTAACCATTTGATTAATACCCACAAAGGTGTAGGGCTTGCTTATGGGAAACAAGGCCAGGCAAAAACATTAGGGAATGGTTAACATCTTTTTGAACTGGGTATAATACTCGGCGGTCATTTTATCCCAGCCAAAATGATCCAGTACATATTGTTTGGCCTGTTGGCCAAAAGAGGTCGTAGCCGCTGGTGCGTGGCCCAATTTGGCCAATGTCTCCACCCAAACCGCAGTCGCTTGGCTGGGCAACAGCCAGCCATTCTTTTCGTGGTGGACGGCATTGGTAATACCCTCCAGGTCAGCGGCCACCACCGGTAGGCCCTGTAGATTGGCCTCGAGGCAGACCAATCCAAAGCCCTCCATATCCCCCTCGACGCGGATATTGGGCATTACAAAAGCGGTGGCCGCAGCCATAATCTGCATAATATCCGTCAGCGGGAGCCTACCCAAATGCCGGACCCGGCCAATCAAGGCCGGTGCCTGGAGCAAGGTTCGCAAGGCATCCTCATCGGAAGGCATCCCGAAGAGCAGTTCCAGCTGCCTGCGCGGACCAGCGGGCAAGCACTGGAGTAAGACGCTGGAAAATGGCCGCTCTCGGCGATACGGGCCAATAATCAACACTTGAAAATCGCCAGGCAACAATGGAAACACGGTACGCAAAAACCAGGAAAAGCCCTTGCGCAGCACGGGCCTTCCCATTAGGATAAGCGTTCGCTTGCGGCTGAAATCTATATCATACTCTTGCTGAAATCGCTGCTGCGCCTCTGGACCGGGTATGTAGTGGGCCAGGTCGTGGTCGACGCCATTGGGGATGACGCAGACTTTTTTGGGGTCTATTCCCCGCTCGATGCAGGCCATAGCGGTCGCTTGGCTAACGGCAATAATAGCATGGAACCGCCCGATACGCGGCAATAGTGTCCGTTGGTAAAATTTGTTTGGATAGACCACATCCAATCCGTGGAGGGTGACGGTGCGCAGAATGCCCGGAAAATCATCGGCACCGGAGCAAAAGGCCGCCGCCAAGCCATCGTTGAAATGCAAGATGGAAATACCGGGATGCCGGTGCAGTTTTTCCCGGATGTTTTTTTTCAATTGCCAGAAAAAACGCAGTTTGCTCTCTCCGTCGGCACAGCACAGGAGATGCACCACGGCGTATTGCTTCATCCTTTGGGTCAGTTCAAAGCTCTGCTTTTCCATGCCGCCCACCGAGGGCGGATATTTGTGGGTGACGAAAAGGACTTCCATTTTTATAAATGTGGTCAGTTTACTCTGGCAAGTTCCATTTTTTGAAAACGACATAATACATCACGGCGGCCAGCAACACCCAGCTTAGTTGCCTGGCCCGCCGCAAAACGGAAACCGCCACCCACACCGTGCCGCCAGTAACCCCGATGATGCCCAGCATCACCTTGTTGCCGTACTCTTCGATGCCGATCTGCCCGGGTACGAAAGAACCGATGGACTTGAAGGCCACCACGCCCATATCCACCAGCAAGGCATTAATAAAAGTGGCCTTGCTGCCCAGAAAAAGGAGAATCAGATAGAACTCCAGGGCACCTACCATCCAGTGTAAGCAGGAGAACACGAAGGCCAGCAACATACGCCAACGGTGCTGGCGGTAAAAATTCACCAGTTGCTGCCGCAAGTTGGCGAGGTAACGTCGCGCCTGTTGGGTTTTGGCGGAGAGCGGAAGTCGGTCGAGTAACCGACCAAGTACTCGGTGCCGCCGAAAAAAGTACAGGGTCAAACCAATGATTGGCAGCAATAGCCCCACTGCCCAATATCTCCGGAGCCAGTAGAACTCGTGCGCGTAGGAGGTCATCAGCCAAATCCCCATCAAAATCATTAAAAAGAGCTGACTGAGGATGATCATGGCCCGCGATAAAAGGACGGAATGCAGGGTCCACCCACCCACCACGCCCTTTTCGCGGAGCAAAAATATTTTCAGGACATCGCCACCAACGACGCTGGTGGGGTTGAGCACCGCCGCAGTTTCGCCAAACAGCCGCACCCAAAACAGCTGCCCCCCCGATAAGCCGATATTTCCTTTGGGCATACAACAGCGCCAAGCCAACACGCCCAACCAATTCGAGAGAACCGTGACGGACAGCAGCAGCAAAAAACGGAAGCCGACTTTTTGGATAGCGGCTATTACCGCCGACCAATTGGTCGCGTACAGAAAGTACCCCAAGCAAGCCAAAGCGATTGCGCCAATAGCGATCTTAACGTGGGCTTTTTTCATCTCTGCTGATTGGAAATAGGCATCTTTGCCATTTGCTGCAAATCGCTGAAATAGGTCGCCGCCAGTTCTTCCCAACTAAGAGATTGGCTGAACCGCAACCCTGCCGCCACGAATTTTTGGTGTAATATACTGTCTGTCAACAACATCCTGATCCGTTGTAAATAGTCCTCCGCTTCGTTGGGCTGGCATAGAAAGCCGTTCTCCCCCTGCTCGATAAAATTGCGGGAACCGCCACCATCGGCGATCACGCAAGGCAGACCAGACGCCATTGCCTCGAGTACCACATTGCCATAAGATTCGGTGATGGAAGTGAACACGAATATGTCCGCAGAGGCGTATAATATCGACAGCCGTTCATGGTCCACCTTGCCCGTAAAAATGGCCTGCGGCATCCGTTGTTGACAGGCTTCCAGGGCTACGCCATCGCCCGCAATCAGAAAGTTATGCGGTGGCAGTTCCGTTTGGCAAACCTGGTAGATTTGGCAGAGCGTATCCAAATTTTTTTCCCACACCAAGCGGCTGGCGAAAAGGATTACCGGCCAGTTGTTGCCAGTCAATGCCCACATGGCTGCGCGATCCCTTTTGGCCGGGGAAAACAGCGTAGTGTCGATACCGCGTTGCCAAAGTTGCAACCGCTCCCCTTCCACTCCGTATGAAAGCAATGCTGATCGCATTTCTTCGGAGGGCACGTATACACGGACACAACGGTTGTAAAAGGACCTCTGGCTAAGGGCGATGCGCGAGCGGATGTAGCGGGCCAGCCGAGGGGCCGATTTTAGATAATACTCGACGTAGGAAATAAAGTGGGTATGGTAGATGGACAGTACCGGAATATGGTATCGGTTGGCGTAGCGTAGCGCAAATTCTCCCAGCAGCGATGGCGTGGCAATGTGAATCACATCCGGTTGAAACTGGCGCAGCTTCCGGCGTAGTCGCCTCCCTGAACCCCAGGGGATGGCCATTTTATACGTCTCGTTAATGGGAATGGTGAAGGCTGGAACTCGCACGCATTCAAAGCCCGCCAAGCGTTCCGGGCCGACCCCGCAAAAGAACAGGAACTCGAACTGTTCGGCGGGAATCCGGTGGATCAATTGGAACATGGTGCGCGAGGCCCCATCAAAATCTTCGATCAGGATCTCAGCAAAAAAAGCGATTTTGACTTTATTCAAGGGGAAAAGGCGCGTAGGTATTAGTAGGGGGACAAGGTACGGCGAGTTTGGAAAATGGGCGAAGTAGTAGTCCGACTTGCGGCCAGGGAACAGAAAAATATTCCCCTCCGTTTGATTTTTGTCGTTACTTGTCTTATGTTTGCCCCGCTTTTAGGAAAAAGCAGACCAGGGGGATTAGCTCAGCTGGTAGAGCGTCCCGATAGAATCGGGAAGGTCAACGGTTGGAATCACATTTTTGAAGTCACGGGGGATTAGCTCAGCTGGTAGAGCGCTTGCATGGCATGCAAGAGGTCATCGGTTCGAATCCGTTATCCTCCACGTTAATTGTCAAGGGTTTGTGCGCGAGCGTGAACCCTTTTTTGTTGGCATCTTTACACCGATAACGAGGGGTACCAACTCGATTCTTGCCATATTTGATGAGATCGCTACCTGGGCAGTTGCCGCATTCTTTTACCATGACGATCATAAGTCCACTTTCTCAGCAGAATTACTCAACAACTACTAATTTCCACTACCGCGAAAGGGAAACCCATTAGCCCGTTGCAAGAACTTACTTCCTAAAAACGGCTTTCACCTCTTTTGCCCGCCCTGCCCAAAAATCCGGAAAACTGCCCCGTGGTTCGCGGCACAGCCACACGCCAGTTCCCCGTTCTCTTGCCAATGGGTGAGTAACCTCCCCGATTTTTTGAATATCGGTAAAGCCATTTTGTACGTCCTCGCCCAGCTCATCATCGACATAAATCAGTGTGTTGACGTGGGCGGGCAACGTATCGGGTGCCCACAAAAGGTAGGAATCGGA
>JAYUXG010000137.1:0-1907 GCA_043753125.1 Saprospirales bacterium
CGACTGGCCTTTGCGGACAAAAGCCCCCAATGCCGTGCCCTCTTCCACCGTAAGGCAGTAGCAGGAGAGATGTGGTATGCCAAACTCGAAGGCCACTTCCAGATTACGTTGCCATTGCTGGTCAGAGGTCGTCGGTGCGCCGTAGATCAGGTCAATGGTCAGGTTGTCGAAGCCAGTAGCGAGGGCTGCTTCCAGGCAGGCATAGGCATGGGTGGCATTGTGAGCGCGGTTCATCCAGCGCAGATCGGCCTCGTGGAACGACTGGATACCGATGCTCAGCCGGTTCACGGGTGTGTAGTGGCGTAGGTCGTGCAGCAGTGCCACGCTCAGGTCATCGGGATTGGCTTCGAGCGTGATTTCTGCCGTTGGACTGAGCCGATACAGGTTTTGAATAGTAGAAAAAATTTGCTCCAACTCCTTGATGGTCAACAAAGAAGGAGTGCCACCCCCAAAATATACGGACGTAATCTCTACGTCGCCGAGGTAGTTTTTTTGCAAAATCAGTTCCTGCAACAACGCGGCAACCAAATCGGGCTTGGCCCGTAGCGACGTGGAGAAGTGAAAGTTGCAGTAGTGGCAAGCCTGTTTGCAAAAAGGAATATGGAGGTAAAGGCCGGGCAAGGGGGGTAATTATGAATGATGAATGATGAGTTATAAAGACCGCCTAGTCACATTTAATTAATATCGGTCAGCAGTCGTTTAAAGTCGGGCTCCAGACGAGCATAGGCAGCGGCATCCAACGCTTGATTGCCGTACCACACCTCTTCGTAGCGGAGGGTCGCCACCCGGAACGGTTCGGCCAGACGATGCTGCCGCAATTCGCGCTGGTAATCGCGGTTGGTCTTTTCCCGCGCCCAACGAATGGCATTTTTGGCGGACAACTCCTTGATAACCTGCAAGTAATACAGCCGGATGGCCAATGGGTAGTTGCCTTGGGCCAGTGCTTCGCGCAGGAAACGCTCCAGGTCGGTTTCGTGGATGTATTGATCGACATTGTCTACCGTGATCTCCACGCCATCGCGGGCAATGGCGCGGTTGCGGGGCATCTGCATCATCCGGTAAATGGCGTAGCCAATCAGGCCCGTTGCCAAGATGATCGCCAGCACCTGCAAAATATTACCAATCCCAGCAGTGGCTGCCGTCCAGTCCAGGAAGTTCGGGTTGAAATTGGAAGAACGTTTTTTTTCTGGTTTGGGCGGTTTGGGTAGGTCCTTGCTATAATCCAAGTACTCGGAGGCATCGGCCCATTGCTCCGAGGGAATCTTCCGCATCGCCACGGGTGGACGGCGCATCCGTGCGGTCTGCTCCGTGGATGCTTGTTCATCTGGCGGCGGAAACAGTTGCACCGGCTCGTCGGCAGGCACCACCTCAACCTGAGCAGGACTTGCCAACGGCAACAGCAGCAGAAAAAAAAGCAAATAGCGCATTTGAAAAAGTATGGAACCAGCAGTCTGCTGCAAAAGAACGAAAAAGCGGGCTATCGCGTACGCTTATGCGCTTCGTGCTGGAGATAGTTTGCACCACTGACCTTGTAAAGTCAGTACTGGGTATTTTGTTGCCGCGAGGTAGTGGCAAATTCCCGTTATTTGACCGCTTTTTACACCCGCCCCAAGTCCTTGCGGCGAAGGAGGGTTATTAGGCCTTTTTACCTCAGTTTTTTCCCAACCGCTCTCAACCCTTTTTTCTCAACCAAAATCGATTTACATGAAAAATTTTTTAGCCTTGGCTTTGCTCTTTTCCAGCACCTTTCCGGCTTTTACTCAAATCACTAAGCACTTGCCGCCGCCCAGCGGAAATACTTACTCGCCAGAACAATTGCGGGTGCAATGGCCCGGCAAGGATGCTGTACCGACTGTGGAAAACCCATTTGGGCTACCGGCCACTATTCGCCAACCCTTGCCCGCCTT
>JAYUXG010000138.1:0-4856 GCA_043753125.1 Saprospirales bacterium
TGTTTTCGTTGAAGCCGATAACGATGCCCGGCACGCCCGGCAGCGACACGCCATAGCAATTTTGCTGCGGCGTATGAATCTGCACCTGGTACCAGATAGAAGGCAGGGTGAGGTTGAGGTGCGGGTCGTTGGCTAGTATGGCGTGGTGCGATTGGGTGCGGCTGCCGTTGACCGCCCAGTTGTTGCTGCCGGGCAGGTAGGGGTCTATTTCCCGATCGGGGAGGCTACTACGACCGCTACTTGCGGACCAAAAGGAGGCATTTTTTCGGTTTGGAAGGGATTTTTCGGGAAATATGCCCTTTTTTGACTCAAAAACACCCGAAGTAGTCCCGCTGGCGGGGGTGGCGAGTGGGGTGCCAATCATCAGGGCCTTCCACTGGCCACTGTCGGGAATCACCGGATGTTGCCGGGCATCCCACTCCGGAAACAGCGAATCAAAGGCGGGCTTACCCAACAGGGCCAGTGTGTTGGTAGCCTCCAAGTCGGTTTCGGCGGAACTCAGGTTCTCGGCCATGCCCTCGATCACCAGGGCGGTTTTTAGTTCGGACCAGGGTTCGGGAGAGTAGTGGAGCAGTTTGAATTCGATAGGGTAGTTGCCGGGCGACAGTTGATCCACATAGGCGTTCACGCCTGCCGTGTAGGCCGTCAGCAGACGCATCGTCTCCGGCGATTTTTTCCAGCCCAGCAGGGCATTCTCGGCGGCGAACATCATGCCCCGGCGACGGCTTAGCCGGTCTATGCCGAGGGTGCGCTCGCCCAGCACCTCGGAGAGCCGCCCGGCTGCTTTGCGGGTGGTGATATCCATTTGCCAAAGGCGGTTGGCGGCGGTGACGTAGCCCTGCACCATCGCCGCATCCTCGCCACTTTGGGCAAAGATGTGTGGCACCAACAGGTCGTCGTAGACCACCTCCACGGGACCTTGCAGGCCGGGAATCTGGGCGTCTTTGGCCCCTAAACCTTTGAAAGACTCGGCATTTTGCCAAAAACCGGAGAACGGGTTGAAGAAATGGCCCAGTGGCGGCAGGGTGGCCTCGCCGAAATGGAGCGGCTTCTGCAAGAGCCAGATCAGGCCTACGGCCAGCAAAATGGTGAACAGGAAACGGAAGATGCGCATCGGACAGCATGGCGTTCAGTAGGAAGCCAGTGGCGAAGGTAAAGCAAAAGTGGAGAGTTGAAAATATGGAGGGGTTGCATATTGGTTGCCAGTGATTTATGGGCATTTAACCCAAATCCCTTTTGCGCAAAGCGCAGCTATATTTCGTTAAAAAGGAACCCCTCGAAAAAATGTGCAAAAAAATGTCAAAAAAACCCGCTTAAAATTGGCAAAATGTCAAAAACTCGTCATAAACTTGCAGCAAGTAGTTTTTGTGTTTATTTGTTTGGGTTAGAATCCCTCGCTGCTAACAGTGAGGGATTTCTTTTTTGTACCGTACCGGCGGCTTCAGCCGCCGATGAGGGATCGGCGAGTTTGCCGTCATGCCCTACGGCGAAGAAGGTAGGGCTGGCCCAAAAAAATATGGGAGCGACCGACGGCCGCTCCCTTGCTACGTTTTCCAACATGATGACAACCTGCTCGGTCTGCGCATCATATTTTCTCCGTCTCCCCCATGCAGGTCACAGTTTAAACCTATACTCCAAGCCAAGGCTAAAATTCTGATGGAGTCTCTGGCGTGTGCCGGGCTGTGAATTGTACGGATTGAACTCCTTGAAACCAATCAAATAGGAAGTGGAAAAAAAAAGGCGACGCGCCATTTCGTAGTCGAAGGATAAAGAAGCAGCCATTCCGTTTTTGAAATCTTTAAATTGCTTATCTTCTTTGGTATATTTGTACCAGTAAAAATCACCGTAGCCAATCGGTGCATTTACCTCAGGGTTCGGAAAGGTGAATCCTGCATGAGACAGTACGCTATGCACTATTAGATAATGTATATTCGATGAAATACTTATTTTTTTGCTAAGTAAACGGCTATAACCAATTCCTGCATCAAAATAGTTGAAGCGCAACCTTATCTTCAAATTGATCGGTAGCCCTATCCCAGGCTGTGGATAATTGGCGGTGGTAGTAAACCCCTGTGTTGTCTGACTGGAATAGCCAAGGGAGGCCAAACCAAAATGAGCAAAAAATATACTTTTGCGATGCTGCCAACCCAAACACAGTTGCTGAGTATGACTGATGATGCCATTGACATCGTACACCAAGTTGGCCTCTTTTTCCGCTGCACCAATCGGATTTGATAACCCTACCTGTGCTTTTATACCTATGTAAGTTTGTGAAAGCCCATTTTCACAAAAAGCAAAGGCAAACAGTATGAAAATTAATGCTTTCATTTTTAAAAAGAACAAGGTTGAAAATTAAATTAAGCCATAGACTATCTATGGCTTAATTTACTAAGATCAGGTTTAATCCTTCCACAACTGTAGACCTGTATTCGCCCATGCTGCAATGGTACCGAAACCCAAAGGCTCTGCTGAACCAGTTTTATGTGTTCCAAAATTTTGATTGGGTTCATGCTTTACATAGACATGGTCATCAGATGCTTCTGCTGGTGCTGATACTACTACAGTTTCTGCTTGGCAATCATTGGTAAAAATGCTTCCGGTAAAGCCAGTCTTTAATACACCTGCGGTGTATTTTTGCCATTTGTTATTTATCCTTTTATAAAGACGGGTTTCGATACTCAGTTTCGCACTATAAAGTAGCGTTTTTACTCCCCGTTGAAAAAAGTCGGTTTCCGTTCTATAAGAATTATTATTGTAGGACCATTCTTTGCTGTATGGTTCTTCATGACTATCCTTAGAACAAGCCGGTACGTCTTTAATGCTTGTCGTAAGAGTCCTGGTAACAATACCTGACCCACATTGTCCACAGCTTACTACGGTAACGGTTGCCGTTACGGTAAATATAGTAGCAACGCTTGGA
This sequence comes from Saprospirales bacterium, assembly GCA_043753125.1. GTDB lineage: Bacteria > Bacteroidota > Bacteroidia > Chitinophagales > Saprospiraceae > M3007. Next base: position 2,921 of record JAYUXG010000138.1, read on the forward strand.
TCGGCAACCGTGTAAGTATGGTTAATGCTAGGGGTAAATGCTCCTAATGTACTCGTAAATCCATCACCCCACGTTATGGTAGTGACTGTTCCAGGACAAACGGTTAATGTTGTCTTTATGGTGGCGGGCGTGGTCGGGGTGGCAGGGACAATTTCAGTACAAGAACAAAATGTACTTCTAGAGAATGTTACTGTTCTGAAATCGGTAGAACTTTTTACCAAACTTGCATTAACTAAAAGGACGCACGCATTGGGAGGAGGAGGGGGGGGAACTAGGCGTACGAGAAATCAATTCACCATAAAAATCATCATAGAATTCTAAGTTCGGGTGATAAATTTGCATACCTCCATTTTTCACTGCACAGAGTGTAGCTTCGTCCGCATTGTGTACTATGGCAATAATTTTGTCATCGACGTAATGATAAAAGTCATTGCCAATCCTCAAGTCGCCACCAGCAGAAACCACAGTGCATGCGTCAGGGGCAGCAAGGTAGTATGGGAGCGTTGTTCGCCAATTAAGGGTACTATTGTCCAACGAGTCATACCTATGTCGCATAGATTTAAACCCCAAGGCAGCATCTACGGCGTTCCGGACATCGTCTCCCAGATGGGCATCATCTTCCAAAACACCGTTTTCTAAAAGTGTTGAAGTTAGTTTGTCTGAATAGTCCCATTTGCTGTGCAGCACTTCTATTCCATCAAAATAATTCTTCAGGTCAGGTTGGCTTGGAAACCAAAGCATGCCCTTCTGCAAGGAAACTGAAAAGGATGCTATCTTTATGCCAGAAAGATCAGTTAAGGTGCCGTCGAAAAAACCGTTGATAAGGGCCTGATTAGTAGAATTAAGTTCCGTTTTTCCCTCACGGGAAAAGACTTCATTGTTAGCAGAATTGGACTCGTCTTCAAACGAGTTAAGACTATGCTTGCAACCAAACCAGATTGCTAGGCTTAAAGCAAAAAAGAGCAGGATACTTTTTCTCATCGTTAATTTGTTTAAATTATTGAATGTTAAGGGAAAAATGATTCGTAGAAAGATCCCGCCACACCTATGGCGCAACCCGGTTAAAAAATATTTTCTAGTTTTTGATTGTTTTTTAATAGAGGGAGGGTTCTACTCTTACGCATAATGCAAGAAATCATGAACACCATGAAGCCTCTAAGCCGTACCAGTCCGGCCAGCACTTGTTGAACGCACCAGTTCGAACTCCTGGCCGCACACGACAGTTAGTTGATGAAATAATAAAGATTGAAGCTAGCTAATCTGTTTTCAAGCCAATCCCCTTTCAGGGAATCAACAAACGAGTGGCGCGTATAGTAGAAGTCGAAAGAAGCGGCCACTTTTTTGGAAATTCGATGGGATACCAGAATATTGATCCCATAATCATGTTTTCTGAAGCGCGAATGATCCGTTACACGTTCACTCGGAAAAGCTTTGCTCAGGTAAACTGGAGAGGATAACCAACGCTCTTGTCGCGATTCGACGATACCGACCCTACGCATGGCTTGGAAAAACACTCCCAAGGAGAAGCGGTGATTTAAGTTTCCCTCCAGTCCCAGTTTCAGAGCGGCGTTGTAAAAGGCAAAATCCGACCAATACTCCCGCCTATTCCCGGTTATATTATTGGTGTCGATTAGCACTTCCTCTATTCGCCGACCCTGAAAGCCCGAACGGATAATACCCAAGTCCGCGCTGGCGGACAACCAAGCAGTAAGAGGATAATCCGCTTTTAAACCGATGTTGTAACTCGCCTTAGGCCATGTCTGATAATAGTACCAGTCCGTTTGTAATTCGTTTATTTTAGCCCAAGAAACACCGATTCCGGTGTGCAATGAATAAGTAATGCTTTTCTGAGCTGGAACAGAACTCAGCACTGCGAATTGCAAAAGTAGTGGAAAGAAATACCTGGAAAGATCAATACAAGTTTTTAGTGGCATGA
>JAYUXG010000139.1:0-4856 GCA_043753125.1 Saprospirales bacterium
CGCTGCCGATGGCCCGCCAGGGAGTCTTTAAGCGGTAGTCGGAGATGCCATCAGGCGATAACAATTCGTCCCCCTGCACATTGCCACCACCGTCTTCATAATCGTAGGCAAAAGTGTTGCTATAGGTGTCGGTCAGGCCCAAATAGGTGGGCGTGTGAAAGGCCGCTCCCAACCGCAACATTTGGTTGACCCGGTAGGTAACGCCTATCTTCAGATTAATGCCCACGCCCTCGGTTTTCAGGAATTCCGTGTAGGTCAAGCCCGAAAAATAAGGCACATTGCCATCTATCCCGCCACTCGGATCGGTTTCCTGATACTCTCCTTCCAAACGATAGTTCACAAACGGCACGCCCACCGTGGCTCCAATCATCAGTTTTTCGTCGTAATTGCCCGCAAAGGAAAGTACCATTTCGTTCATCCGGCCAGACGTATTCAAGGTATGAGTACGGGTGAGCAGCGCACTTTCATTACCCACAAAATCGGAGGACAAAATATTGTCCTGATAGTAGATCGCATTGGCATCGAAGGCCAACATGGAGCTAAAAGGGTCGAAACTGGTTTCGTCGCCGCCATTACGCACTACATTTTCGGCATCGGCAAAGAAACCGTTCATGATGCTCCCTTCGGCATCGCCCTGATAGTAGATTGATTGGTGGTAGTTGTTCAGCCGGTTCAGCCCAATACCCACGTTGAAGGTTTTCCATTTGGCACTGCGTGGCGTAGTGTTGAAAATGAAGCCAATATTGTCAAAACCAAAGTTGCTTTTGGTGTCTTCCAAGGCTTCGCCGCCGGGCAGGGCAGCCTCCGTCTTGGAAAACTTTATGGACGGGGTGAACACCAGTTCGTTGGAGCGAAACATGGCCAAACCCGCCGGATTGTTGCTGAGCGAGCTGTACTCCGCACCCAACGCACCAAAGGCACCGCCCACGCCAAGGTAGCGGGCGGTACCGCCCGGCTGCAAATAAGAGTAGCGCAGCACGTCGCTGGCCAATTGGGCAAAGGCTGGGGCAGCGGCCAGGAAAAAAAGCAGGGGCAAAAAATAGCGTTTCATATTTGTCTTGAATATTAATCAGGTGGAGAAATGGGCAATATGCAATATGCAATATGCAATTGACAAAAGGCAATTAGCAAAGCATAGGGAGCAGTGATCGTACTTTTGCTTTTTTGCTTATTGCCCTTTTGCCTATTGAGCAAAGCAAAGGGGTGGAAGAAGGTGTTAACCCCGGTTTCCACCCCTTTGAAAGTGTGCTAAAATAGTGTTCCAATCTTAGCCTCGGCGCCCACGGCTACCGGAAGAACCACTCCCACTACTCTTGCTATCGCTGCGCTCTTGGGTGCTGTTGTCATTGCGCGACTCGCTACGCGGCGTCTCCGAGCGTTGCGGGGCCGGGCGGCTTTCCGTCCGGGTAGGACGGTCTTCCGAGCGCGTTTCCGTTTGGCGACGGGTCGGTTGCGACTGCTCCGTACGGGTTGGCCTTTCGGAAGCAGGCTCCTGCCGACGCGTCGGGCGGGTCTCCGTACTCTGGCTTTGACGAGTTGGACGGGTCTCTTCGCGTTGACGTGGGGCCGTCTCTTCCGTTTGCTGGCGACGGCTTGGCGTGGTTTCGCGGGTGGTAGTCGGGCGTTCCGTCTGTGGACGCGTTTCCGTGGCCCGGCCCGGACGCTGCGTAGGCGTAGTAGTACTACGGTCGCGTGCTTCGTTGTTCGGGGCTTGGGTAGTGGTCGGACGGCGGCCGTCGTTCGGCGTGGTACGTTCCACTTGGGTCGGCTCCTTCGTCGTCATGCGACCGTTCGGGCGATTTTTCAGTTCGATCACCGGCGCGCCTTTATTAGAAGCGGTCAAGCGGCCATTGCCACCATCGCTGAGGCGGGCGTAGCCGGGATTGACAGAACTGCCGTGGCGGCGTACCCCAGTGTAGGTTTTTGGTTGATAATCATTGCCGTTACCATTATTGTAGTTGCTGTTGCCGTTGTTGTAGTAGTAATTATTGTTCGACCAACCGTTGCTGTAGTACGGGTTGTATCCGTTCCAGGTCCAGTAGGGGTCGTAATAATAATTGTTGAACACGGAAGGGTTGCTCCAGGCATTGTAGCCACGGAAACCGCTGTTCCAGCCCCAGGGGCTGTACGAGTTGCAGCCCCAACCGGAGTCAAAGGAGTTCCAGCCGTTCCAGCGGTTCCAACGCTGCCAGCGGCGCCACGTCCAGTAGTCGTTGTAGCCAGCGGTGTAAATGGTCGTACCGGGCAGAAAATACGGGTCATAGTTGTACAGGTCCACATAGTACGGATCGTAATAATCGATCACGCGGGTGGGGCGGTGGAAGCGGCGGATGCGCGACGAATATTCGTAGGCATAGTCGTCATCATCGTGGTACTCATCATCGTCGTTGTTATAGCGACGGGTTACGTTGCTGCCCTCGTCATAGTTGTTGTCGCCGTTGTTGTTACTGTTATTATTGGTAGTAGGTGTATTCGGCGACACTTGCTGATCGGTAGCAGGGTCGTAGTAAAGGTCGTCCTGAGCCTGGGCGGGCGCACTCAGCGCCAACGTGAAGCAGGCCAGCAACAGCCAAAGCAGAGATTTATTTTTTTGTTTCATGACAGAGGTGTGTATTTGAATCGTGCGAATTCCGGTACGCAAGTTTACAGGGTCAAAAATAGTATCTTTGCGCACTTTTTTTGGTTAATACGGCTTTAAAGCCAGGCCTACTGATGGTTAAAGTTGGTTAAGGGGAAGGTGATAAAAAGATAATCTGTTAAAATTTCCACCGATAGCCATTTTGGCAGTGCCGCAGGGAATGTTTTGACCTCCTTTTTGACTTTCCCTTATGACGTTTCCATAGAGAAATAAGTAAACTGGCGAGGTGGTTTTTAACCCGCTTTTAACCAAAACAAGAAAAAAATCGTACCCGGTGGTACGCCCATGCAATTTACACCTAAATCTACTCATGGCAAAAGAAATTACGCCCCGTTCGGAAGATTATTCCCAATGGTATCTTGATATTGTCCGCAAGGCCCGTCTGGCCGACAACTCGCCGGTGCGTGGCTGCATGGTCATCCGCCCGAACGGCTTTGGCATCTGGGAACGGATGCAGGGCCAACTGGACACCATGTTCAAGGAGACGGGACACGTCAACGCTTATTTCCCCTTGTTTATCCCCAAAAGTTTCCTGAGCAAGGAAGCGGCCCACGTGGAGGGCTTTGCCAAGGAATGCGCCGTAGTGACCCACTATCGCCTAAAAGCCGATCCCAATGGTGGGGTAATGGTGGACCCGGAGGCCAAATTGGAAGAAGAACTGATCGTGCGGCCCACTTCGGAAACCATCATCTGGAACACTTACCGCGACTGGATACAGAGCTACCGCGACTTGCCGCTGCTCATCAACCAATGGGCCAATGTGGTGCGCTGGGAAATGCGCACCCGTCCTTTTTTGCGCACGGCGGAGTTTCTGTGGCAGGAGGGCCACACCGCCCACGCCACCGCCGAGGAGGCTATCGCCGAGACTCGGCAAATGCTGGACGTGTACGCGCAATTTGCCGAGGAATACATGGCCATGCCGGTTATCAAGGGGGTGAAGACCATCAATGAACGCTTTGCCGGGGCAGTGGACACCTATTGTATTGAGGCCTTGATGCAAGATGGCAAGGCGCTGCAAGCCGGTACATCACACTTTTTGGGACAAAACTTTGCCCGGGCCTTCGACGTGTTTTTTCTGAATAAAGAAAATAAACAGGAATTGGTGTGGGCCACCTCGTGGGGCCTGTCCACCCGTATGATCGGCGGCCTCATCATGACCCACTCCGACGATGAGGGGCTGGTGGTGCCGCCGCGTTTGGCCCCGGTGCAGGTGGTCATCATTCCTATCCCGAAGCCTTCGCCGGAACTGGATGAGGTGGCTGGAAAAATTGCCGCCGCTTTGAAAGCCAAAGGCATCCGCGTAAAGATCGACAACGATGACCAAAACCGCCCCGGCTTCAAGTTCGCCGAATACGAGATGATCGGTATACCGGTGCGCCTCGGATTGGGGATGCGCGACCTGGCCGCTGGCCAGGTGGAAGTGGCCCGCCGCGATACCAAGGAGAAGGCCAATGTGCCACTGGACGGCATTGCCGAATATGTGGCGAACCTGCTGGACGAGATCCAGCAAAACCTGTTCGACCGCGCCAAGGCGTACCGCGACGCGCACATTACGCGGGTGGACACCTGGGCCGAATTGGAAGAGGTGCTGGAAAACAAGGGCGGCTTTGCCTACGCCCACTGGGATGGCACGACGGAGACGGAACTGGAGATCAAGGAAAAGACCAAGGCAACCATTCGTTGTATTCCGTTGGGTTGGCCCGAGGAGGCGGGGGAGTGCATTATGACGGGCCAGCCGAGTGCACAGCGCGTGTTGTTTGCGCGGGCGTATTGAGAAGATTGTGGAGAGAGCGAAGGGTGTTGAAAATGTTGAGGAGGATGGTGTGGTACTGAAATGCGCCCCGCATGGGTCTGGAAATGGCAAATAAAAGCCCCGTAGTATGGTAAATCACTAATCCGCCGGTTTTGAAAGACGCTTACGCCGCCCTCCGCATCCCTGCTTACCGCCGTTTCCTGGCTATGCGCCTGACGATGACCCTGGCCACGCAGATCATGTCTGTATCGGTGGGCTACTTTGTCTACGAACTTACCGGCGATCCGCTAATGCTCGGCTTCATCGGTCTGGTAGAAGCAGTTCCGGCCATTGGCATTACCTTGTACGCGGGCCATTTGGCGGACAAATACAACCGCCGCAACATATTGGTCGGTTGTGTGGTCACGCTCTTGCTATGCGCTTTGGGTTTGCTGTTGATTACTTGGAACCAGCACAACCTGCCTA
>JAYUXG010000140.1:0-1899 GCA_043753125.1 Saprospirales bacterium
GCTTTTGATGAGGATGACAACCTCTGGATTTGCAACTACAGTGCCACCGCCCCGATTGCGGTATTGAAGGCGGATGGTATGCTGCGCAATTTCCCCGCCGCGCCAGCCAACATCCTGACCTCCGTGGTGGTGGACCAAAACGGCTACAAATGGTTTACGGTGGGCTTTAATGGCGGGGTCATGGTCTTCGACAGCGGCAAGGACTTGGACGACCCCTCCGACGATCGGTACAAAATCTTTACCACCTCCAATAGCACCATCCCCACCAACACGGTGAACTGCATTGCCGTGGACCTGGAGGGCGATGTGTGGGTGGGTACTCAACAGGGTACTATCAGTTTCGAGTGTGGGAGCAATGTATTCGACCCCAGCTGCGTCGGTCGCCGTCGTATCATCAATGTAGATGGTTTCAATGGCTATTTGCTAGAGACGGAAGATGTACGCACCATCGCCGTGGATGGCGGCAATCGCAAATGGTTTGGCACCACCAGCGGCATATTTGTGCAGTCGTCCGATGGGCTGACCGAAGAGGACCACCTGACGTCCACCAACAGCCCGCTTTTCGACAACAACATTACCGACATCGCCATCAACCCAAAAAATGGCGAAGTATGGATCGGCACCGAGAAAGGCCTCCTCTCGCTGCGCGGCGAGGCAACGATGGGCGGCAAAGTTAATTCCAAGACTACTTATGCCTATCCCAACCCGGTGCAACCCGGTTACGATGGACCAATTGCCATCTACGGACTGGCCCGCGATGCCAATGTCAAGATCACTGACCTGGCTGGCAACCTCGTGTACGAAGGGCAGGCATTGGGTGGCCAGGCCGTCTGGAATGGCCGCGATTATTTGGGTCGGCGCGTGTCGTCAGGGGTTTATTTGGTGTTTGCCACCAGTGTGGCCAACTTTGAAAACCCGGATGCCATTATCACCAAAGTGGTCATCCTGAATTGAGCGAACGGACGGAAATATAAATGTTAAAAAATAAAAGATTGTATCCTAAAAAGCAATATTCGCCCCTTCCCCCCTGTTTCATACCCGATTTTTAACGAATTTAAAACTAAAACGGCTCTGCCGCCTATGGAAAAAACCTACACATATTATGATGCGCTGGTGCAGTTTCTGTATCACGAAATGCCTGCCGCCGATGCGGTGGAGATGGTCTCCATGATCGAGGACGACCCCGATCTCTACGCTGAGTACAGCAGTTTGTTGTTGGCAAAGACGCAACTGCCCAAGGTGCAGTTTCATCCTTCGCAAACGGCCCTCGACAACATCATGCGGTACAGTGCAAGGTCAGGCATGGAAGTGTTCGGCTAAGCCAATTCTGCTCTTTTAAAAAAGAAGCCCTTGCTCCCATTGTTGGAGCGGGGGCTTCTTTTTCTGTGCATCATACACTATGCATTGTTAAGGAATGGCTTTAAAATAAAGTATCTCATCTTCCCTACCTGAGTTGTCCTTCCGACGCTAGGAGGAATCCGCCTAAGTTTGAACAGTGATTAACACTTAAACAGATTCCTCCTATCGTCGGAATGACACCCAGGTTAGATTAACGATTACTTTATGTGGTACGCATTCCTTACGTGTGCATGACTGCTTACGCGTTCAAATATTTCCAAAGCAGTTCTTTCAATTTCTGCAAATTCTTGTTGGCAATGGCCGAAATGTACATCACCTCAATGCCCTCCGGCAAGGTGGGGCGGAGCATTTTTTCCAAATCCTTGTCAATCAGATCGCTCTTGGTAATCGCCAGCAGCCGTGGCTTGTCCAGCAGATCGGGATTGAACTCCTGCAACTCATTCAGCAAAATCTGGTATTCTCCATCAATACTGCGGTTGGTATCGGCGGGAATCATAAACAATAGCACGCTATTGCGCTCAATGTGGCGTAGAAAACGGT
>JAYUXG010000141.1:0-4855 GCA_043753125.1 Saprospirales bacterium
AAGAGGTAGACGATGAACTGCTACTCCACTGCTTTTTTGCCAATTTCCCCACCGACTTTATTGGTTTTTTGAAAAAAACGGGCTACAGTACGGTGTCCAAAGAGGAACTGCTGGAATTGGCCATTTTCCGCCTGGACGAGGTGGCTATTCGCGGCTATCTTGCGCTGGCGGCTTCGTTGGGTAAGAAAAACGTTCCGCTCCAACAACTGGTGGAACTTAAAATCGCCAACGTCAGCCCTGAAAGGGTAGCGCAACTCGCCAAAGCGGGTTATACAGACCTGGATTTGAGCGAAGTGAGCCAATTGTCGCTCCACAATGTTAATCCTGCATTTATAGATTCCATGAATGCAATGGGCTTTGGCAAACTCTCTTTTGAGGATATGATAAGCATGCGCATCCACGGCATTGATGCAGAGTTTGTGCAACAGTCCCAAAGCATGGGATTGGGTCAATTGGAATTGGACGACATTATGAGCATACGCATCCACGGCATTGATGCGGAATTTGTGAAAAAGGCCCAGCAAATGGAGTTGGGCAAACTGTCACTGGAAGATTTAATGAATATTCGCATCCACGGCGTCACCCCGGAACTGGCCGAAACCTTTCGGGATATGGACTTTAAAAACCTGACGGTAGAAGACCTGGTCAGTGCCAGAATCCACAATGTCACGCCGGAGTTTATCACCGAAGCCAATAAAAAGGGCTATCGTTTTCCAACGTTGCAGGAATATGCCGATTTAAAAGTGAGAAGTCAATTCAAAAGGCGGGCGGAATAAGTGTTCTACTTGCCCCTTGCTTCTTTTGCCTTCCGGTGGAAAAGCCGGGATGTCACTTTGCCCCGTCTGCGGTTTGCTCATTGCCCATTGTTCTTTTAAAAATCCCCGAACTCTACTACTTTCGCCCAAAACCAACCGCAGCAGGGTATGAAAAACAAGCACCTCGTGCTACTTTTTGTGGCCACCATGGCCATTGGCTGGCTGTTGCGCCGTGCGCCGTGGCGTACCGCGCAGCTCTTCCAGACGGCACTGATCCAAGTGGACACGGCCCGACTCCGCCACCTGCGGCTGCTGCTCCCCGGCCAGCCCGAGTTGCTGCTGGAACGCACCGAGCGGGGCTGGGCCGCCCTACAGGAGGGCCGCTCGGTGGCGGTGCCGCCCGCCGATATGCAGCCCTTGCTGACGGTACTGGTGGCCATCCGTTCGGTACAGGTGGTAAAAACGCAGCGGCCCGATACGTTGGGTCTGTCCGAAGCAACCGGGTTGCGGGTGACTACCCGTCAAGACGACGGCCACCAGGAGGATTTCTGGCTGGGCCGGGAAACAGGGGCAGAAAATGTGCCGACTACCTTTCTCCGCTTGTCCGGTCACGATGGCAACTATTTGGTACAGTATCATTTGCGCAGTGTTTTCACGCGGCGGCTCGCCGATTTCCGATCGGTGGATATTTGCCGGTTTTCGCCTGCGGAGGTGCGGACCCTGACCGTGGAATGGCCCGCTCAGCACTGGGTGCTGCTGCTACGCCGCGACTCCAGCGGCCAATGGCGCAACCCGGAGACCGATAGCCTGCGCAGCGACAGTGCCGTGCAGGCTTGGCTACAGCCACTGGCCGACCTGCGCCGCCAGCCCTACGCCGATTACTTCGACGATAGCCGCGCCCGCGAAACGCTGCGTGCCCGCATTACGCTGGGCTTCAAGGCACCCGCGCCGCCGCTCACGCTCCGGCTCTTTCAGATCGACCCCGCCGACTTGCCGGAAAACCTCTCCGAGCTGTACCGCGAGAAAATTTGGCCGGCCCGTTTCGTGCTGCACTCTTCCCAGAACCCACTCAACTACTTCGCCTTGGCCGATACACTGCTGGCCCAACAGATTGGCTACGGGCTGGATTCGACCGCCTTGCTGCTGCCCATTGTGTCCCGCCGCACCCATTGACGCCCCATCTACCATTCACCGTCTATCGTCCGCCGTCTTCATGCATATCGAAACCCGCACCGTCGCCAACTGGGGCAACTACCCGGTAGCCACCGCCGAAGTGGCCACACCGGACAATTTCGACGAGGCCCGCGACTACCTGCTGGCCCGCGACCGACTGCTGGCCCGTGGCAACGGCCGCTGCTATGGCGATGCCGCGCTGGGGCCGCATTTGCTCTCCACGTTGGCACTGCATCGCCTGCTTGATTTTGATGTGGAAAACGGGGTCGTACACTGCGAGGCTGGATTGCTGCTCAGCAATCTGCTGCGCACTATCGTGCCGATGGGCTGGTTCTTGCAGGTGACGCCGGGCATCAAATCCATCACGGTGGGCGGTGCCATTGCCAGCGATGTACATGGCAAGAACCACCCGGCCCAAGGCTGCTGGTCCAATTGGCTGGTTTCGTTGGAGTTGCTCACTGCAGAAGGTCAAGTCCTGACCTGTTCGCGCACCGAACACCCGGCACTGTTCTGGCAAACCTGTGGCGGCATGGGCTGGACGGGTATCATCCTCACTGCTCGCTTCCGGCTGTTACGCATCACCTCGACGCAGTTGCACCAGACGACGCGGCGGGTGTCCCACTTCGATGCCCTGTTCCGCCAAATGGCCGATGCAACCACCCGACCCTACGCTGCCGCCTGGGTAGATACCAGTAACCGCCGTGGGCGGGGCGTGGCCTTTTTTGCCGAACATTTGGCTGGGCGTTCCACGGACGAGCCATTGATTTTTACGGAAAAAAAATGGCGCACCGTGCCGTTTTTCGCGCCAGCGTGGCTGCTCAACCCGCTGTCTATGCGGGCCTATAATGAGTTGTATTTTTGGAAAAACCAGCCCGGCGAACGCTTGGTGGAGCTCGATCAATATTTTTATCCACTGGATAGCCTTGGCCATTGGAACCGGCTGTACGGACGGCGCGGCTTTATCCAGTACCAGTTTTGTTTGCCGGAGGAGGTGGCTTTTGATGGCCTGTGGCGGGCTTTGGAACTCGTCCGGCGCAGCCCGGACCATGCTTTTCTCACTGTGCTGAAACGGCACGGCGAACGCCCCCCGGAGGCCGTGCATTCCTTCCCGATGCGGGGCTACTCGTTGGCCCTGGATTTTCCGCGCACCAGGACAGTGTTTGATTTGGTTCGCCAATTGGACACTTTGGTGGCGGAACTTGGCGGGCGCATTTATCTGGCCAAGGATGCCGGTTCCGGTGCGCGGATGAGTGGGATTTTACCTGCTTCTTTCGGTTCGCCAAAATTTTATTCGCTGATGAAGGAAAGGCTGTTGCAACCACCACAAAACCCCACCGCTCAACCCGGAATATAAATATCAAATCGCGCTCCTTTACCCATTTCACTACTGGCCGTAATAAACCCGTGGTGGTTTTCCACGATCCTTTTGACGATGGCCAGGCCAATGCCCGTGCCTTTGTATTCTTGCCGACCGTGGAGCTTCTGGAACAACAGGAAGATACGCTGGCTAAACTGCGGATCGAAGCCGATGCCATTGTCAATGACTGCGATGTGGCAGTAATGCCGGTCGGCTACTATTTTTTCATGGTCCAGTTCATGGCCTGCCTTGATCTGGCTAGTGATGACAATGTGGGGTGGCACGTCCGGTTTGGCAAATTTCAGGGCATTGCCAAGTAGGTTGCTGATCACTTGGCGGAACTGGAACGGAATGATGTTGGCCGCGCACAGCTCCGTCGTATCCACCACTGCGTGTTTTTCTTGGATCATTTCTCTGAAATCGTCCTTTACCTCTTCCACAATGGGGCCCAGATCGCGGTACTCAAAGACCAGTTCGGTGGTGTTGGTGCGCGAGTACGTAAGCAGGTCGTTGATCAGCATTTGCATCCGTTCGGCGGTGCGCTGCATCCGCTGGAAATAGTCCTGGGCGTTTGCCGACAGCGACTGGTATTCCTTGTGGATAATGAGGTTAGAGAAAGCCTGTATTTTGCGCAGCGGTTCCTGTAAATCATGACTGGCGACGTAAGTGAACTCGGCCAGGTCTTTGTTCGATTTTTTCAAGTTCTCGTTGGATTGTTCCAGCTCGCGGGTCCGGTCCAGCACCTGATTCTCCAGCTCCTGCGCGAAACTTTTCTGATCGTGAATATCCGTACTCGTACCGACCCACATCCGGATCTGGCCCTTGTCGTCACGCTGCGGAGTAGCACGGCTCAGTTGCCAGCGGTAATCGCCATCGTGCCGGCGGAACCGATGTTCGAATAGAAAATCTTCCCCGGTCTGGATGGAATGTATCCAGCGTTGCACGTTGGCCTCGCGGTCTTGGGGATGCACGATCTGCAACCAGCCTTCCTGCTCTACTTCTTCGCGCGTCAAGCCGGAATAATCGTACACCGCCTGGTTGTAGTAGTTCAGGCTTCCGTTTACATCGCCGGTCCACACGAATTGGGGCATAGAATCGGCCAGTAGGCGGAACCGTTCGTTGGTCAATCGCAGCGCTTCTTCGGCTTTTTTGCGATTGGTAATATCCTGGACCGTACCGGAAAAGCGCACGGGGACGCTATTTTCGTCAAAAAAAGCCTTTCCGGTCGCCTGAATCCAGCGGGTGCTACCGTCAGTCAATTGCGAACGGTACTCCGTATTGTAGTTGTCCGGATTGGTCGGGTCCAGTGCGCGCAGCATTTTTTGCAGCGAAGGATCGCGGTCGTCCGGGTGCATCTTTGCCCAGAACGCCTCCAGGTGGACGGGCACCGCCGGATCGTGCTCAAACATCTCCATCGTGGCCTCGTCGAAACGCAGCTCCTCGGTCAGCGGATTGTAGTCCCAGATGCCCATCTGGCTGGCCTCGATGGCCAGGCGGGCGCGTTCCTCGGCCTCCTCGATCTTTTTGCGGGCGATGACCTGGCTGGTCACATCGGTGGCCACGGCCACGA
>JAYUXG010000142.1:0-1895 GCA_043753125.1 Saprospirales bacterium
AACCCAGTATTTCAATGAACGAATGATCGATAGCATTTTTGAAGTGTTCGCCAATTTCCCGAACCTCACAAAAAATCATCCGGCACTCCAACAACTATATAATCTTGGCAAAATCGCCGCCTGATTCTTTACGAACCATTGATCAATGGTTTATATCTTGAAACCCAGTTCATCAATCCCCGGAACCTTAATATTGATGAGTTGGAACAAGTGCGGGACATCGCCCTACAGTGTTCGGCCGAAGCCGGCGCCGCACCACGACTGGCCCAAGCCTGGTATTACCTGCTGACCGGAGAACGGATAAATAATAATTGCTTATCCTTTGTACCGGAGGTAATTGGAGAACGGCAGGCTAAAAGCCGGCCGGCCGATATTTCCCAGGATTTGTACTTGCAGCCCAACCCGGCCGGAAGTAGCGTAACAATATATACCTCGCCCCATTTACAGGGAGGAATCTGCACCATTGAAAATCTTTGGGGAAAAGTAATATTCCAGGAAAAGATTTTGTCAGAAACAATGATCCGTTCCGCTGGCTGATTTCGCTAATGATACATATTTTGTTACCACTTCGAATAACGCCCATTCGCTTGCTAAGAAACTTGTCATTGTACACTAAAAGGTAAACTACAAAATAATACGCGGAACCCTTTCGACAGAGGGTTCCGCTTTTCAATACAAATTTTATGCGCAACCTTACCATTTTATCTACTCTTTCTCTCCTTTTATTTACCACCAATACTTTCGCCCAAAAACATGATTTTCAGTGGGCATTAGGCTTAGGTCCGGGCCCAAGCGACTCTAACTTTTTCCTTGATTTCAGACCCCCTGATCATACCGGCATCGTGATTCGGGCAGATACGATGAGTAACGGTTATTACACCTCTTCCTACTGCGATGCTGACGGGAATATTCTCTTCTACACCAACGGGGTCTGGATCTTGAATAAATCGGGCGAGCTGGTCGAAAATAGTATGGGCTTGAATCCCACCCTGCCGGACTGGCAGAACTATTTCTATCGCGGTGGCCAGTCGGGTTTTTTCCTAGCAAAGCCCGGTGATTCGACGATTATCTATTTTATCAGCCTGGATTTCGGTCCGCATCCAGTACACGAATGGCCCTACTGGTACGTGGGACAGAACGTGATGGTCGCCACCATCGACCGGACGGCTAACAACGGAGCAGGCAAGGTGATCCAGAAAAACCAGATCATTCTGACCGGTACCCTCATGTCGCCGGCCGCCTGCCGGCACGCCAACGGGCGCGACTGGTGGATACTGGTCTCAGATGCCGATAAAAACAAGCATAACCGGATCCTGCTCACGCCCGAGGGTTTTTCGGTGCCACAGACCCAGAACATCGGGACTAAGCCCGATCCCATTCCCTACAACGGAAGGAATAAGAATAACTATATCGTCGGCAATTGCTTTTCGCCGAGCGGCAAGTATTACGCCGACATCAATGATTACTTAGGTTTTAGTATCTTTTCTTTTGACCGTTGCAGTGGTTTGTTGTCAGTTGAACGGCGGGTCAATTTCCCTGTGTGGGCATTGTTCCCGTCGACTATTCCCAATCATTATCCCTATAGTCCCGGGTCGGGGGCAGTATTTTCGCCCGACGACCGGTTTTTTTATAAGACTGTTACCTTCGATCCTTCAATGGCGATTACTGTGCCTCTCGGGAGCATTCCTTACTTATTGCAATATGACCTTATGCAGCCTAACCTGGCTGCCAGCATAGATACTATCAATACTGACTCCTTCGTATATCACTTTCCTCCACAACCTACCTGGGACAATTATTACGGCGCAGAATTGGGTCCGGATGGGCGCATCTACGTGGTGCATGAAGGCGTTTCTTACTGCACAGTACAGTACAGTATCCCAACGTTCGGGGAC